>JAYTOQ010000328.1:0-3911 GCA_043747665.1 Polyangiaceae bacterium
CTCGCGATGACATCGAAGACCTCGCGCGCGGTCTCCTCGAGCTCGGAGCGCGTGCGGACGTGGTCGGCGAGCGTGGGACGCGTCATGAACAGCGAGCCCTTCTGCGAGAGCACGCGCGGGTCGAACGGAGGGACCGCGCCCGACGACTGGCCGAACGTGACCAGCAAGCCGCGCGGCCAGAGGCAGTCGAGCGAGGCGGCGAAGGTGTCCTTGCCCACCGAGTCGTAGACGACGGGGACGCCTACGCCGTTGGTGATCTCGCGCACGCGCTTCGGCACGTCCTCGGTCCGGTAGAGAATCACGTGCTCGCAGCCATGGGCGCGCGCGAGCTTCGCCTTCTCCTCGCTGCCCACGGTGCCGATGACCGTCGCGCCGAGGTGCTTCGCCCACTGACACAGGATGAGACCGACGCCGCCCGCGGCGGCATGGACGACGATGGTCTCGCCCTTCTGCACCGCATGCGTCCGGCGCACGAGGTACTGCGCGGTCATGCCCTTCAGCATCGAGGCCGCGGCGGTGACGTCGTCGATGCCGTCGGGCAGCTTCACCACGTGCGCGGCCGGAACGTTGCGCGCCTCGGCATACGCGCCGAGAGGGCCGGTCGCGTAGGCGACGCGATCGCCCTTCACGAATCCGGTGACGCCTTCGCCGACCTCCTCGATCACGCCGGCCGCCTCGCTGCCGAGCACCGTCGGGAGCTTCGTCGGGTAGAGGCCCGTCCGGAAGTAGGTGTCGATGAAGTTCACGCCGATCGCGGCGTGCCGCACGCGCAGCTCACCGGCAGCGAGACGCGCAAGCTCGACGACCTCCCAGCGCAGGACGTCGGGGCCACCGGTCTGATGGATGCGAACGCCGTGCGTCATGTGTGCGGAAAGTGAGGGTTGAACGCGACCTCCCAGAGAAAGCCGTCCGGATCCTCGAAGTAGCCCGAGTAGCCGCCCCACGAGGCCGTGACCGGGCGCTTCACGATCTTGGTGCCGGCCGCCTCGAGCTCCGCCATGATCCGATCGACCTCCTTCACGGAGTGCACGTTGTGCGCGAGCGTGAAGCCGACGAAGCCCGTGCTCTCCGGCGCGACTCCGGCATCGGCGGCCAGCGATTCGCGCGCGTAGAGCGAGAGCCACGTGCGTCCCAGCTCGAAGAACGCGATGTCCTTGCTCGATGGCAGTCGCGGAAAGCGCAGGACCTTCTCGTAGAAGCGTACCGCGCGTTCGAGGTTGGAAACGCCGAGCGTCACGAAGCTGAGTCGAGGTTCCATGGCCTGGCGAGGCTACCACCAGGCACGTCGTCAGCGCATGCGCGCGAAGGCGAGGCCGCCCACCGCGAGGATGAGGCCCAGCGCTGCTGCCGCCGACCAGGCCGGGTGCAGCGCGAGCTGCGTGTACGCGCTGCGCTCCAAGGCCTTGCCGCCGTTGCTTGCGCGCTCGCGGCCCTCGATCAGCGGCGCCATGAAGAGGTTGTCCCGACCGTCGTTGGGCCGGCCGCTCCTCTGCATGCCGTCCATGGTCCGCTCCATGAGGCGATCGGTGAGACGCGGCGCGATCTTCTCGAGCACGCTGAACATCTTTCCGCCGCCGCCCACGACGACGTCACGGCGCGGATGCTCGGCGCAGAAGAGCACCGCGTCGGCGACCACCTGGGGCGCGTACACGGGCGGAGGGTTGCGGGGCGCCGTCTCCATGTGGTTGCGCGCGTGGTCGGTGTACGGCGTGTCGATCGCCGAAGGCTTGATGAGCGTCACGGAGATGCCGAGGTTCTCCATCTCGACCTCCATACGAAGCGCATCGGTGTAGCCCTTCACGGCATGCTTGGATGCAGAATACATCCCCTGGATCGGGATCACGCGGTCCGACAGCACGCTGCCGATGTTGATGATGGCGCCGCCGCGCTCGCGAAGGGCTCCCACGGCCGCATGACACCCGTGCACGACGCCCCAGAAGTTCACGTCGAAGAGGCGGCGTGCCTCCACGAGGTCGACCTCGTGCAGCTTGCCGTAGATCGATAGGCCGGCGTTGTTGACCCACGTGTCGATGCGCCCGAATTTGTCCATGGCGGCATCACGCAGACGGATCATGGCGCGCGGATCGGTCACGTCTGTCGGCACCGCAAGCGCGAATCCGCCCGCTCCCTCGATCTCCGCCGCCAGCCTCGTGAGCTCCTCCTCGTTACGCGAAGCGATCACGACCCGCGCACCGCGACGGGCTGCCTCACGCGCGGTGCACAGGCCGATGCCGCTCGTGGCACCCGTGATGACCACTACCTGTTCCCCGAGCTTCCGAAGCTTGACGCTCATGACTCACCTCTGGTTCTGGTTCGCGACGCCGGGCGATGCCCAGACCGTCAGGAGCAAGCGCCGTTCCTGCCCGCGGCTGCGCTTGCGGCGCGTGCGCCACCGCGCGATGCATCCCACGGATGAGTCCGGCCAAGAATTTGCTCATCCACCTGCGGCTCCCGTTCCAGGCGCTTCTCGCGCCGTTCATGCTCTTCGGCGCGGCGCTCTCCGGCGGGCATCCGACCGCTCGATTCCTCGTCGCGTTCATGGTGCTGCACGTGTGCTTCTACGGCGGCACCACGGCGTTCAACTCGCACTACGACAAGGACGAAGGGCCCATCGGCGGCCTCGAAACGCCGCCGCCGCCGGGGACCTGGCTTCTGCCGGGGAGCCTCGTGGTTCAGGCGATCGGCCTCGTCGTGGCGGCGTTCATCGGCTGGGCATTTCTCGCGGTCTGCGTCGCCTTCGCGGTGCTCGGCGTCCTCTACTCGCATCCGCTCACGCGCTTCAAGGGCAAGCCATGGCCGAGCTGGCTGACGGTGATGATCGGGCAGGGCGCGCTCGGCGCGATCGCCGGCGTCACCGCCGTCGACCAGCCGCGTCTCACGCTCGAGCTGGCGCTGGGCGTCGGCGCGGCAGCCGCCATCGTCGGCGCCATCTATCCGCTCTCCCAGGTCTTCCAGATCGACGAGGACGCTCGCCGAGGTGATCGGACGGTGGCGATGATGCTCGGCCGCGCCGGTACGCCGCGCGTTGCGGGCCTTCTCTTCGCGACCGGCAGCGCGCTCATGGGGGTGGCGGCGTGGCGGATGGGACGGACCGTCGACGCCGCGCTCTTCGCCGCAGCGCCCTTCCCGCTCACGTTCGGCGTCGCGTGGGCGTGCCGGCCCACCAGCGATCGCGCCGTGTTCCGCCGCGTCGCGCTCTTTCAGATCCTCGCGAGCTCTGCGTTCGGGATCTACGCGCTCGCGCGTCTGATCATCTGAGCGTGGCCGTTCGAGCGGCTCGACCGCTCATTCGAGCGGAGCGTCTCCGCGGGCGAGGCGCGCCGCCACTGACGCGAGCCCGAAGACGACGTCCGCCATCGCGTCGTAGTTCAGCAGCGCCGGCATCTCGCTCTTGCTCGGCTGATGCTTGTTGCGCAAGGGTCCGGTGTCGGTGAGCAGCGCCGCCGGAAATCCTTCGTGTGCGAACGAACGCTGATCGGAGGCCGCGACGAGCGGCATGACGCTGGGCAGCGTGTGCGTGGTCGCCTGGAGGCGCGTGCCGAGCGCGAAGGCCGCGCGCGCCTCCTCGACGAAGTCCTTCGAGCGAGAGTCACCGACGAACGCAACGAACGTCCCGCTCCATGCCGGCACGATGCGCGACGCGAGCGATGCCGTCTCGTATCGGTCGGAGAGAAAGCCAACGCTATCGAGGCTGAGCATGCCGTGCAGCGTGATGCCCTGCTCATGCAAGCGCTTCGCGTACGTCTCGCTGCCGTCCTTGCCCTCCGCGAAGGCCACCAGCCGCACGGTGCGGCCGAACGCCTGCCCCGAGAGCACGCGCGCGAGACCGAGCAGCACCGCGGTCGCGCTCGGGTTCGTGTCGTAGTCGGCGCCGATGACCAGCTCCAGGCCGTCCTGCTTGCCGCGGATCG
>JAYTOQ010000329.1:0-7535 GCA_043747665.1 Polyangiaceae bacterium
TCCTCGTCCCCATCGCCGTGGTCGTCGTCGTTCTTCTCGGCGTAGCCATCGCCGTCGTGAAGGTGATGTCGGGGAAGAAGGCCGCCTACCAGCGCAAGCTGTGGGCGCAGGGTGCCTATTCGATCTGGACGGGAGGCGAGGACTGCGGGACCTGGGAAGAAGTGCGCGCGCAAAAGTCGCTCGCGAGCTGGTACGGCGCGAAGGGGCCGAGCGCGTTCTGGGAGGTGGTCGCCGGGCTTCGTCGCGGACGCACTGGCAACATCGCGTGGGACAGGATCCGCGCGATCGATCTCCTCCGCATCGGCTGCGCCGCGCGCTTCATCGATGCCGAGCAGTGCTTCACCGAGGCGGCGCGGATCGGCGTCGAGCTGCAGCAGCAGTACCGCACGTGGGAAGACTTCGCGAAGGGCTTCGAGGCGGGCATGCTGAGCTGGCAGCAGTCGAGCGGCGTCGCCGATCCGCAGGAGACCGGCCGCGTGCAGCGGAATCTGCCGAAGCTCCGGCAGCAGATCTGGCCGCAGGTCCCCTACGACGCGCGCCTCGCGATCGACGACTGAGTCGCGCGCGCGTGTCACCGCGCGTGGCGCAAGGACTGACTCGCTGCGTAGACGAAGCGACGCGCACGGTTGATGTGCCCCATCGGCTTGTGCGCGGGGATCGCGTGCCACGGCGTGAAAGAGAGCGCATCGCACGCGGGCGTGGCGCTCGGGCCCACCATCTGCGGCGGCATCACCAGCCTCGCGACGGGCAGGATCGGCGAGTCCGTCTCCTCCCACACCTTCGACGCGTTCTCGATGGGTGTCTTGTCGGCGTCGGTCTGGAGCTGCACGTAGATCGTCATGCACACGCCACTCTTCGCGGCGTCGATCAGGTCGTCGCGGAGGTAGTCGTCGCTGCTGCGCGACGGCTCGCGCACGAGGCGCAGATCGCAAGGACGTGAGCTGTACTTCACCGCCTGGTGCGCGCCGAGATGGTAGGCGCCGCCGCTCCAGTAGCGTTCGGTCACCATGCTGTCGACGGGGTTCGTGCGCGCGAACGCCTGCGCGGCGGTCGTGGCGTGCCCCGCGAGGAAGAAGAGACCAGAGATCCGGCCGCTCGCGTTGGCGCGCGCGAACTGCATGAACTCCACGGCGTCGCGACCGACCGGAGTGGGCGAGTTCGTCATGAGGAAGTCCTGGGTGTCCTGCTCGTCGGGCAGGTACTTCTCACCCGGGACGCCGAAGACCTTGAACGCGAGGCCGCGCGCGTCGAGCTGGCTGTCGGCCTGACGCCAGCCGACGCCGTTCGAGAAGCGCGCGACGATGCGCTTGTTCTCCTGGCCGTTCGCGAAGAGCCCGAAGCGAGTGCGCGGGTCGCGATGCGGATCGAGGCGGAGCTCTCCGTCGAGGCACGCGTGTGACTTGGCGTGGAACCCGCGCTGGAGCGGCTGGCTGCGCTCGGTCGCGGCCTTGCGCTGGAGCTCCTGGATCTGGCGGGCGAACTCGGCGAACTGCGCGGCCTCGCTCTCGCGCGTGCCCAGGAAGTATTCGCTGTTCATCGCAGCGCGATCGTCGCGAGGGTCGAGGGGCTCGGCAGGCTCCGCATCCGGAGCGATGCGCGGAACGAAGCGGTGCTCGGCCTCGCCGTGTAGAGCGCCGTGCGCGCACCCGGCGGCGACGAAGGGGAGAGCGAACGCGAGGAGGGAGACGCCGCTTCGGGTGTTCAAGGGAGCGATCCGGACGATAGCAGCCGACGCCTCGCGCGGGTCCCGCTACGGTGGAAAGCAGACACGTGAAGACAGAAGCGAAGACCTTCGACCCTCACTCTGTCGACTGCGATGAATTCTTCGAGCTGCGGGCCACTCGACTCGACGTGGAAGCCGCCCTCGGCCCGGACGACCTCCGGCACCTGCAGCGGCTCGAGACCGTCGGGGCGCTCTACACACCTTCTGTCGTTGTCGCACTCCTCGCGCTCGAGACGGCCTTCGCCCCCGAAGAGCGCTCCGCGCGTGTAGCCCGGACAGCGCACGGCTTGTATTTCTTCTCGCTGCCGCACGGGCACCCGTCGGTCCGGTTCACCTTCGGCTCGGCCACGAAGAGTACGCGCGGCGTCTCGAACATCGAGCTGCCGGGCGACGATGACAAGCCGCGCAGTTGGGTGCTGGCGTCCCGTAGCTAAACGTTGCGTCGCATCCCGAGCGACCCTGCGCCGTGCGGGGAGCCCGAGCCGTCGTGATTCAAAAGACGTGCCCGCCGACACGGTAACCGTCGCCGACGAGGCGCGCCTCCGGAGAGACGTAAAACGGCGGAGGGTGGATCAGACGTCGCCCCACCGTGTACGTCCCGTAGCGCGCATAGCGTCGGTAGCGTCGGTAGCGTCGGTAGCGTCCTCAGCGAAAGCTCACGGTTTGCTCACGGGTGAAATGGCGCCCGAACCGTCAAAACTTACAGCCATGAAGATCCTCGCTTTCGCCCGCTTCTCTACTCTTCTTCCCGCGCTCGCCTTCTGCGCGCTCTCGACGTCTGCCACCACGGCTCACGCCTCGGATGAAACCGCGACCGCCACGCACACGATCAAGCTCGTGACGTTCTCGGACGCCCACCACGCTCTCTCTCTCAGCCCGCTGCCGTTCGGCCGCTTGATCACGGACTTCCCCGTCGACGCGAGCACCAAGCTGCCTGCGGGCAAGAATCACTTCACTCTCTCGAGCTGGGTGACGTTCGTCACGATCACGCCGCTGAAGTATCCCGACAACGGCTACATCACCTGGCGCTATTTCGACACGAGCGCGTGCGCGAGCTCCGACGACGCCTGCCAGCTCAAGGTCGCCGCTGCGCAGTGCGTGCAGATGAAGTTCGAACAGCGCGTGCTGTGGAAGAAGGCAGGGACGGCAAGCTTCGTAGAGGTGAGCAACCAGGGCTTCCGCGGCCGGTGGACCTCCGGCATCGGAGCGCACTGCGGGCCGGACGCAAACCGGAGCTACGCGAATGACAATACCGCGACGTACGCAGCGCAGGGTTTCGGCAAGGTTCCGATGGGACCCGGCGTCGACATGTACCGCACCGTCGTGGAGGCCGGCCTCAACACGACCAACCCGGCAGTGATCGCGTCGCCGACGTCACACTGGATGGTCAAGAGCGAGATGACAGCGGCGCCGTGACGACCGGCCACCACGAGCCGTTCGCAAGCTCACCCCGCACGCGCCAGTTTCCCACGAAGGGTCCTCGCCAGCTCGTCGCACGTGGGGTCGGTCACGATCAGCCGGCCGAACTTCCGCCGACCCGAGACCGCCCAACCCCTCGATCCTCGCTGCGACCGTTTGCCTTGCGCGATCAAGCCCGCCAAGAATCGCTATCCCCAAGAACGGTCTGGTCGCCGCCTGCGTGATCATCGAGGCGGCCGAGCTGCTCCTCGTGCTCGAGGGCATCGAGGTGCTCGAACGCGGCATCCTTGGTGACGAGCTGTTCGTGCAGGCGCTCGTCGATCGCCGTCGAAGGCGGCGCTTCGTCGGCCTCCAGCGCTGGAAACGCGCTCGTCGTCTACTGGCAGAACGAAGCGTACAGATGGGAGAGCACCGGGTCGGTCTCCGCGAGGCAGTTCTCTTGCGGCGTACAGTCGGCGGGCCCTGCGCAGATGGCCCGGCCGGTCGTCGCGCACTGGGTCGCTGCCACGCAACCGATCGAGCTGACGTACTTGCCGAAGCGATTCGCAGGGTCAGTGGACAGCACGCAGCACGACTCTCCAGCCTTGCAGTCGCGAGCCGAGCCGCACCGCTGAGTGAACTGATCGGTGAACGTATCGTTGGATTGCGTGAGCTGGCTGCAGGCTCCGCCGCCCGCCGGACCACATTTGGCCGAGCTCGCCGTGAACGAGCGCGCCGCTGCCGTGGATGATCCGATCACCGTCACACAGCACTGCGCGACGCGGACGTCGCAGACCGTCGTGGTGGAGGCGCAGTCGATCTCGCCTGGGCCGAGCGTCGTCGTCGCCGCGTCTGCTCGAGGGTCTACCGGGACACGGGCGTCTGATGGCACGGCGGGCCCGTCGACCCCGCCGTCGCCACCCCCCACCGGCCCACGAGTGTCGCCGCCCGAGAGACCGTCGAGACCACCCAGGGAACAGGCGTGAACCGCGAATGCCGTCGCAAGGACGCCGGCAACCCCGCGAATGGCTCGCCCCGTCGTTCTCATCGCGAAGCTCGAGGCGCGCTGCTCGTCATCATGCCCGCCCCCCTGCGAGAATTGTACACTGTAAGAATCGATCTGGTCGAGCGGCATGCGCGCGGCCCGTCGGCTGTGCGGCACGCTCCTCATCCGCACGCCAAGCCCGCCGCGTGGTTGACGTCGCGGGCGCGCGCCAGATGCCGTCGGCGGACTCGCGCAGGAACGCTGACGCGCCGGTCGTCACCGGAGCGCTGTGCGCGCCGAGCACGACACGTCCGCGCGGCGGCCCGAGCGAGCCGATGGATGACCATCTTTCGCTTGAGCGGGAAGGGGAGCGACCCGGTCACCTCCCAGAGCGCCGGCGCGATCTCCACGGGTCGATGGTGAGGGAAGATCTTGTGCATGCCCGCGGAGCGTATGCGGGGCCCCGCCGAAGATCACCACCTGGCCGTTCGGCCGGCCGCGGCGCGGAAAAGTTGCCCCATTCACGCCTTCGCGAGCACCTTCGCGGCATGCCTATGGGGAACCTCGATCGAAGGATGGCGCCGGATCAGACCTCGTGTGTCGTGTGCGGGAGCAGCGATGCTCGCACGCTCGCGACGACCACGCTCGAGGACGGCGCGCGCGTCACGGTCTGCGGCTCGCACAAAGTCGCGCATCGCCGCGCCGAGCGCATGGCAAGCTCGGTCGACGAGCTACGCATTCTGCTGTGCGATCGCCGCGTCGCCAACGGCTGACCCGGTCGAGCTCGAAACGGAGCGGAAACGCCTGGTCAGCGGCGGTACTGCGGGCCGCCAGGGGCCGGCGCGCCGGGCTGATAGCCGCCGTAGCCTTGCGCGGATGGTTGCGTGCCCGGGGGCGCCTGCATCTGTGGGGGCGTCCAGGGGCGGGGCTGTTCGACCTGTTTGCCGAGGGCCTTCGAGACTTCGTTGCGGAGGCGGAAGAGGTCCTGGCGGAGCGGCAGGATCATGTCGGCGCTCACCGTCAGCTTGCGGCCCTGCGTGGCGCGGCCGGTGTGCCACTTGCTGAGCGCGAGGCGGGCCGCGGCGTCGATGAACTTTCGCCCGGCGCGACCGCCGTAGCTGAACGTCGCCTTGATGCGGCCGACCGGCGACGTGATGAGCTCGAGCTCCCAGGGCGTGAGGTTGCCCATGAGCACCTCGTCGCGCAGGTGATCGCGGATGATCTTGCCCTTCCGCTTCACCAGCCAGATCACCAGGCCGAAGAACGCGATCACGAACAGGAACCACAGCGGCAGCATGAGCAGCACGAGCGTGTTCGAGAGCGTCGCTGCCGTGTTCCAGGTCGAGTGCAGGAACGCCGCGAACATGTACCCACCGAGCGGCGCGAGCCACTTCAGCCAGGTCTTGTTGGTCTCGCGAGCGATGCCGAAGCCGAGGCCCGTCATCGACGTGTAGAGCGGATGACCCCAGGGCCCGAGGATGCCGCGCACCACGATGGTGCCGATGAGGACGTTGCTGCCTTCGTGCGCTGCGTTCGAGTAGTAGATGATGTTCTCGACCGCCGCGAAGCCGAGCGCGGAGAACGTCGCGTAGATCACGCCGTCGACGACGCCGTCGAACTGGCGGCGCATGAAGAAGAACATGCCGAAGACGGCGAGCCCCTTGAAGAACTCCTCGACGATGGGCGCGCTCACGCAGGCGCCGAGGACGTCGCCGAAGCCCTTGCCGAGCGCGGCGTCGCCACCGATGTGCACCGCGGTGTTGATCACCGCCGAGAACCCGCAGGCCGCGACGGCGCCCCACGAGAGCGCGAGCAAGAGGCACCACCAGGGCTCGGGATCGTAGCGATCGACGATCCACGGGATCCACAGGTAGACGACCAGCGCGGGCAGCGCGAAGACCGCGCCGATGAACATCGCGTGCAGCTCGCCGCTCGTGTCCTTCGAGAAGAGCGCCGGGATGATGAACACGAGCAGCAGCAAGAGGCCGCCGCCGATCATCCCGAGCGCGTAGAGGACGGCGCCGATGATCTTCCGTGTGCCTTCGGGGTCGGGCCGTCCTTGGGCCTGAGGTGCGCGAAGTCCTGGAGGACCGGCGACAGGTGCTGCGTACATCGAAGGGAAGGCTACGTGAGATTCACGGTGGCGCGGTAGAGAGACGCGCGCGACGGCGGCTGTTTCTGGGCGTCTTCTGCGTTTCGGGCCTGCACCGCATAGTCGCCCGTCGTGGCCGGGACAAACGCCGACGCGCCGGGCGGGAGGACCACGGGCGCGGACCCATCCGCGGGCACGATCTCCACGGTGCCCTGCGTGCACAGCAAGATCTCCGGCCCCCGCGACGTGCGCGTCACGGCCTCCCCACCGGCATCGAGGTCGATGCGCGAGAGGCGGAACTCGCGCGCAGGTGTCTCCCACACCCGCTCGTGCGCATCGAGTGCCTGCGCGCGGATCGGCGCCACGGGACCATCCGAGAAGTCGAGGACCCGCATGAGCTCGGGCACGTCGACGTGCTTCGTAGTCAGACCGCCACGGAGAACGTTGTCGGAGCTCGCCATGATCTCGACGCCGAATCCCGAGAGATATGCGTGTAGATTACCTGCACCGAGGTAGAGCGCCTCGTCGGGCGCGAGCTGCACGAGGTTGGAGAGAAGCGCGCTGACGACACCGACGTCGCCGGGGTAGAGCGCCGCGAGCTTCGTTGCCCAGGCGTACTCGCGCTGGAAGCGCGCACTCCCCGCGGCGACCGCCTTCTGACACGCGTTCACGGTCGCGGCGACGACGCGAGCGCCCTCGTCCTTCTGCATGGTCATCAGTGTGTCGAACATCTCGCCCAGGCCCTCGGGGCCGGGGACGTTGCGCAGCGGCGTGAGCACGGGTTCGAGCTCGCGCACGGCGAGCTCGTCGAAGAGACGGAGCGTCTCGCTCACCCGACGGAAGCCGCACAGCGCCTCCACCGGGACGAGCGCACAGAGCAGCTCCGGCTTGTGCGACGTGTCCTTGTAGCTGCGGTTCGCGGCGTCGCGCGGGATGCCCCGGCGCTCCTCCTCGGCGAAGCCGCGCTTCGCCTGCTCGGCATTGGGATGCGCCTGGAGCGAGAGCGGCTGTCCGGCCGCGAGCAGCTTCATGAGGAAGGGCAGGCGCGGGCCGTACGAGCCCTCGACCTCGGCGCCGAGCTCGCTCGTGGGGGCGCCGGCGATCACGTCGGCGAGGCCTCTTTTCTCGCCGTTTCGGGAGAGGGTCGACGGCGCCATCGGGTGCGCGCCCATCCACAGCTCGGCCTCGGGCGCGCTCGACGGGGACGGGCGGCCCATCAGGTCCGCCATCGCCGTTCGCGAGCCCCACGCGTAGGGCATCATCGTGCACTCGAGCCGGTCGACCATCCGCCGACTAGGCGCTCACGCGCTCGCCTTTCGCTTCTTCTCGACAGGCTT
>JAYTOQ010000330.1:0-1781 GCA_043747665.1 Polyangiaceae bacterium
GCGCGACGACGGGCGAGCCGCTCTCCGACGGTCACGCCGCCACCCATCTGTCGTCGGCGTTCCCGACGCCCTCCGGCTTGCGACCCGGCCGCGCTCGACCTGCGCTCATCGTCGCGGCCATTGCTGTCGCGCTCGTCGTCGTCGCAGGCGTGTTCGTCGTGCCTGCGATACTGAAGCCGCGCGTCGAGCGGGCCGTCAACGGCGCGGCGAGCCCGCCCTTCGGCGACGCCACGACGAACGCCACCGCGGTGCCACCGCCGAGCGGCAACGACGAGAACGGCGCCGCCATCTGGCCGGCGACGGGTACGGGTACGGGTACGGGTACGGGTACGGGTACGGCCAGCGCCAGCGCGAGCGCGAGCGCGACCGCAAGCGCGACCGCGACAGCGACGGCATCCGTAGTAACCTCGCGTCCAGCCACCGGCGCTGGAAAGCCCGGGGCACGGCCCACGACGACGACGTCCAAACCGACGAAGCCGGGCCGCACGCGAGACGATGACGACATCAAATAGCCACCGACCGCGCGCCGTTCGAGCGTGCCTTGTCCTCACCACGTCGCTGCTCCTCGCTCTTCCCGCGACCAGCTCGGCCCAGGCCGCGCAGCCGTCCGCGCCGTCGAGCGCAACGCCGCCGAGCGGCCCGCCCTCGGCAGCCGACCTCGAGTCGGCGCGCGAGCTGTTCAAGGAAGGCCGCGAGCTCCGTCAGAGCGGCGATCTCAAGCGCGCCCTCGAGCGCTTCAAGGCTGCGCACGCTTATGGGCAGACGCCGGTGACCGCCCTAGAGCTGGGCCGCACGCACATTCAGCTCGGCGAGCTCGTCGAGGGTCGCGAGGTACTGCTCTCTGTCGCGCGCATGAAGGTGCAGCCAGACGAGACCGAGAAGAGCGCGGCCGCGCGCACCGAAGCCGCCGATCTTGCCGAGGAGGTGAAGAAGCGTATTCCCACCGTCACGGTGAAGCTCACCGGCGTCGCGTCCGACTCCGCGGCGGTGCTGCTGGTCGACGGCTTTGCCGTCCCCATCGTCGGGCTCACCGGCATTCGCAAGGCGAACCCGGGCAAGCACGTCGTCGTTGCCAGAGCGGGCACGCACGAGGAGACGCGCAACATCGATCTCGAAGAGTCGAAGACGCATGACCTCACCATCGACCTCACCTCGACCGGGACCGGGGCTGCGGCGCCCGTAGGCCTCCCGGTGGAGAGCGACCCGAAGCAGATCAGCCCGGTCACGTGGATCGGGCTCGGTGTCGGGGCGCTCGGAGTCGGTGTCGGCGCGGTCACGGGCATCATCGCGCTCGGCAAGGCGAGCAAGGTCGACAAGGCCTGCACGAGCACACACTGTCCGCCGTCCGCGAAAAACGAGGTCGATTCGGGCCGAACCGTGGCGACCATCTCGACCATTGGATTTGCCGTGGGCGGCGCGGGCCTCGTCACCGCGGCCGTGGGATACTTCCTGTTGTCGAAGCCGAAGTCCTCCGCGACAGGCGTGATGCCGTTCGTCACGGCGAGCTCCGTCGGCCTCGACGGGAGCTTCTAAACCATGCATCTTACACCTATTCGCAAGCGAACCGGCCTCGTCACCGTCGCGCTCCTCGCGCTCGTGGTGCCCCTCGCAATGGTCTTCACGACCGGTGCGTGCGGTCAGGTGACCGGCCTCAGCAACGACTACCTCTTCGATCTGCAAGAGGACGGCGGCGGCATCGACGCGAACGGTGACGCGGCCGCCTCCGCGGATGGATCGAAGGGCGATGCGATCGCAGACGCGGCCGCCGACCGGCCCGCGCC
>JAYTOQ010000331.1:0-5957 GCA_043747665.1 Polyangiaceae bacterium
ACACCGAAGATCAAGACCGTGACGCGCAATGGAGATCCCGCCGAAGCCACGCTCGCCGCGATGAAGATCGACGGCGCAGGTGGCAGCGCGAAGGGCGAAAGCAGCAAGCCCGGCAGCAGCGGCGCGCCCGGGGGCCCCGCGATGATCGGGCCGCTCGGACCGCCCGCGCCGAGCGACGTGCGCGTCCCCGATGCGATCGGCATGGGCGCACGCGATGCTGTCCGCACGGTCGGCAATGCCGGCCTCGTGCCGCTCGTCGAGGGAACCGGTCGCCTCGTCAAGCAGGTGCCGTCACCCGGTGCGCCGGCGCCCAAGGGCTCGAGCGTGCGTCTGGTCTTCGAGCCGGCGTCATGACCGAGGCGGAAGACCGCGACCTCCTCGAGGAAGCGCGTCCTGCCGAGGGCATGAGCCTCGCCGATCTCGCGCGTGAGATCCCGGGCAGCAGCGCCGTCATCGAAGGCGACGGCTCCGTGCTCGTCACCGGCGTTCACCACGATTCGCGAAAGGTCCAGTCGGGCGATCTCTTCGTGGTGCGGCACGGCGAGAAGTACGACGGCAACGCGTTCGTAGCCGATGCCATCGCGCGTGGTGCGGTGGCGGTCCTCGCGGAGCGTTACGACGCCCGCGCGCGCGCGGTCCAGAACCCGCCCGAGCGCAGCGTCCCGATCCTGCGCGTCGAGAACGTCGCGACCGGCCTCGCGTACACGTCGGCGGCGGTCTACGGCCATCCTGCGTTCTCGCTCGATGTGATCGGACTGACCGGCACCAACGGCAAGACGACCACGTCGCATCTCGTTCGTGCCGCCATCGACGGCGCGCTCGGTCTGCCCAAGTGCGGGATCGTCGGCACCATCGGGCACTCGTACGCCGGCAAGACCATCGCTGCTGCCCACACCACGCCCGAGGCCGACGAGCTCGCGCGCGTCCTGGCCGTGATGCGGAAGCGCGGCGCGACGCACGTGGCGATGGAGGTCTCGTCGATCGCTCTCGTGCTCGGTCGCGTGAAGGCGGTGCGCTTTCGCGTCGCGGCGTTCACGAACCTCACCCAGGATCACCTTGATTTTCACGGATCCATGGAAGCCTACGGCGCCGCGAAGATGCAGCTCTTCACGTCGTGCGAGCCCGGCCTCGCGGTGGTCAACGTCGATCAGCCCTTCGGGGCGAAGCTCGCCGCCGCCGCCAAGTGCAAGGTGCTGCGCGTGCGAACGAGCCTCGGCACCTCCGCCGATGACGCCGACATCGCGCCGCTCTCGGTCGACGCCAGCGCGACCGGCATGCGCATCACCGCGCGCGTTCCGGGGCGCGGGCACGTCGAGATCAAGACGCGCCTCGTCGGCCTGCACAACCTCGAAAACCTGCTGGTCGCGATCGGCGTGGCGAGCGCGCTCGATCTCGACGTCGATCGCGCGGCCAAGGCGCTCGAATTCGAGATCGGCGCCCCCGGTCGCCTCGAGCGCTGTGACGGTCCCGGTGACGATCTCGTGGTGCTCGTCGACTACGCGCACACCCCCGATGCGCTCGCGCGCGTCCTCGATGCCGTGCGCGAG
Source organism: Polyangiaceae bacterium (assembly GCA_043747665.1). GTDB lineage: Bacteria > Myxococcota_A > Polyangia > Polyangiales > Polyangiaceae > Labilithrix. Next base: position 1,548 of record JAYTOQ010000331.1, read on the forward strand.
GTGTCACGACCGCTCGACGAGGCCGGCGGTTCGCGCGTGATCGCGCCGCGTGTCGTCTGCGTGTTCGGATGCGGCGGCGATCGCGATGCGACCAAGCGCACGCCGATGGGCGAAGCGGTCGGCGCACGGGTCGACGTCGCGATCATCACGAGCGACAACCCACGGACCGAGGCGCCGGAAGCCATAGCGGAGCCCGTCGAAGAGGGCGTACGCGCCGCGGGCCTCGCGCGCCTCGCCCCGCAGGAGGTCGCGTCGGCGCGCCGCGGCTACGTCGTCGAGCTCGATCGGCAGCGGGCCATCGCGCTCGCCGTCGATGCGGCGCGCGCTGGTGACGTGGTGCTCGTCGCCGGCAAGGGTCACGAGGACTACCAGATCGTGGGCACCACCAAGCGTCCGTTCGACGACCGCGTCGAGGCACGACGCGCGCTGGAAGCGCGACGTGCGCGCGCGTCCGCCGCGGGCTCGTCGAGCGCCGGAGGCCGCGAGTAGATGGCGACGCCGATTCCGCCGAACACCGCCGCCTTCACCGTCGCGGAGATCGTGGCCGCGACGCGTGGCTCGGTCGCGCGACCCGGCCCGGCGCAGGCATCTCCTGCTGCCGGTGTCGCGTCGGACAGCCGCAGCGTCCCCGCCGGCGGCATCTTCGTCGCGCTCAAGGGCGAGGCTCACGACGGTCACGCGTTCCTCGAGGCGGCGTGTCAGCGCGGGATCGCCGTGGCGATCGTCGAGCGCGGGCGCGCCGCAGGGGTCACCGGTGCCGACGCCGAGAACGTCACGTTCGTCGAGGTCGACGACACGCTCGTCGCGCTCGGCGATCTCGCGCGCGTCCATCTCGAGGCGTGGCGCGCGAGCAGCCCGCACCACAAGGTCATTGCCATCACGGGCAGCGCCGGAAAGACCACCACGAAGGAGCTCGCGGCTGCGCTCTTCGGCGGCGTGGGGCCAACGCACTTCACGGCCGGGAACCTGAACAACCGCGTGGGCGTTCCCTTCGTCGTGCTGGGAATTCACGCCGATCATCGCTTCGCAGTGCTCGAGATGGGCATGAGCTTGCCTGGCGAGCTCGACGCCATCACTTCGTTCGCTCGCCCGGACGTCGCGGTCGTCACCAACGTCGCCCTCGCCCACGCCGAGGGCGTCGGCGGCCTCGACGGCGTGATGCACGAGAAGGGCGCCGTTTATCGCGCCCTCGACGAAACCGGAGTCGCGATCGTCAACGCCGACGACGACCGTGCCACCCGCGCGTCGTCCGGCACGCGCGCGAAGACCGTCGTCACCTTCGGCACGAAGGAGGGCGCTACGTATCGCCTGGTGAGCCGCGAGCCGCGTGGCGACTCGGGCTCGCGGCTCGTCGTCGCGGCACCGGGGCGCGAGCTGACGTTCCACCTACCGCTGTCGGGCGAAGCCGCCGCCATCGACCTCGTGGCTGCGCTGGCCGCCCAGGAGACGGCGAGCGGCGTGCTCCTCCCGGCTGAGACCATCGAGAGCGAGCTCGCAACCGTGCACCTCGCCGGCCGCGGGACCGTCAAGCGCCTCGCCGAGGACATCGTGGTCCTCGACGACACGTACAACGCGAACCCCGCGAGCGTGCGAGCTGCCCTTTCGACCCTCGCCGAGATCGCCGCCACGGGCGCAGACGGGAAACCGCGCCGCCGCGTGGCCATCCTCGGCGAGATGAAGGAGCTCGGAGCCCATGCCGAGGCCGAGCACGTCGCCCTCGGGGATGCCATCGCCGCCGCCGGTGTCACGCTCGCGATCGGCTGCGGAGGCCTTATTTCCAGGGCTCTCGTGCGTGCAACCGAGCTGGGCGTCACCTGCATCGACGCCGCGTCGGCCGATGCCGCCGCTCTCGAAGCGAAGGCCCGCGTGCAGCCGTCGGACGCCGTCCTCGTCAAGGGATCGCGCAGCGTGGGCGCCGAGCGCGTCGTCCTCGCGCTTATAGAAACTTGGCCATCTGCGGAGAACTCTGCAACTTCGGGGGCTCGATGATCTACGAGCTCCTCTACCCGCTGCGCCACTCTGCGAGCTGGCTTGGGTGGCTCAACGTGCTCCGGTACGTGCCGTTCCGCGTCATCGCCTCGACGATGACGTCGATGATGCTCTGCTTCGCGCTCTCGCCCTGGTTCATCCGCGAGCTGCAGAAGAAGCAGATCGGCGAGGTCGGCCGCGAGGCCGGCATGATCCCCGACGGCCACATCAAGAAGCGCGGCACCCCGACCATGGGCGGCGCGCTGCTGCTCCTCGCGGTGCTCGGCTCCACCATCCTCTGGTGTGACCTCCGCAACGTGTTCGTGCTCGCCGCGAGCGCCATCACCGCGGGCTACGGCGTCATAGGCTACCTCGACGACTACCTGAAGATCCGCGCCAAGAACTCCAAGGGCCTCGCGGCGCGCTACAAGCTGCTCGGTCAGTTCCTCGTCGCGGGCGCGGTGCTCACCTGGGTGTTCACGTCGAAGGAGCATCTGCCCCCTGATTTCTGGGAGATCCGCGATCGGGTCGCCATCCCGTTCGTCGCGTTCAACAAGCACCCCCTCCACCTGCCGCTCGCGCTCTACATCGTCTTCGCCGTCGTCACGGTGGTGGCGATGTCGAACGCGGTGAACTTCACCGACGGCCTCGACGGCCTCGCCATCGGGCCGGTCATCTTCAACGCCGGCACGTACTTGATATGGGCGTATCTCTCGGGCGCCACGTTCGGCATCGTGGGCGTCGTGCAGCGCTTCGTGGTCGCGAAGTATCTCGACATTCCGTTCATCGCGAGCTCCGGCGAGCTCGCGGTGTTCTGCGGGGCCATGGTCGGCGCCGGCATCGGCTTCCTCTGGTACAACACGTACCCCGCGCAGGTCTTCATGGGCGACGTCGGCGCGCTGGCGCTCGGCGGCGGCCTCGGGTCGTGCGCGGTCTTCACGAAGAACGAGCTGCTCTCGGTGATCCTGGGCGGGATCTTCTTCCTCGAGGGCCTGAGCGTCGTCACCCAGGTGGTGTCGTTCAAGCTGACCGGCAAGCGCGTCTTCTTGATGGCGCCGATCCACCATCACTACGAGAAGAAGGGCTGGCCAGAGCCGAAGATCATCGTGCGGTTCTGGATCATCTCCATCCTCCTCGCGCTCGTCAGCCTGTCGAGCCTCAAGCTGCGGTGATGCCGGTGACCTCTCTCGAGCATCTCCCCGACCTGAAGGGCAAGCGCGTCGTCGTCGTCGGGCTTGGCCTCAGCGGCATCGCTGCGTGTCGACTGCTGATGGCGCGCGGCGCGCGGGTGGTGGGCACCGACGGCAAGGCACGCGGCGCGGTCTCCGACGACGTGATGGCCCTCGAACGAGACGGCGCGGAGCTCGTGCTCGGCGGCCACCAAGCTGCCGACCTGGGCGGCGCAGACCTCATCGTGGTGTCGCCGGGCGTTCCGTCGTTCGCCGAGCTCGAGGCCGCAGAGCGCCGTGGCATTGCAATCTGGGGCGAGGTCGAGCTCGCGGTGCGTGCCGTGAATGCCGCCGCGCAGGCCGCCGGACGCAAGCTCCCGCGCCTCGTCGCCGTCGGCGGCACGAACGGCAAGAGCACCGTGACCTCGCTCATCGGCGCGCTCCTCCAGCGCGCGGGCCTGCGCACGTTCGTCGGCGGCAACCTCGGCGAGCCGCTCGCGGCGCACGCTGACGAGGAATTCGACGCCCTCGTGCTCGAGGTCTCGAGCTTCCAGATGGAGCGCGTCGACGCATTCCACCCCGAGATTTGCGTGCTCCTGAACGTCACGCCGGATCACCTCGATCGCTACTCCGGCGAGGCCGCGTACGCGAACGCGAAGGGCAATTCGTTCCTACGTCAGATCGAGAGCGACATCTCGGTCATCCCCGCCGCCGACGACGTGTGCACACTGCAGGCAAATCGCGGCAAGGGCCGCGTGGTCACGTTTGGGCCCGGCGGCATCGTCGACGTCCGCGCCGACGCCGTCGTCGATCATCGCGCGCGCTCCACGTTCCCGCGCGGCAGCTTCGGACTCCAGGGCGGCCACAACGCGCTCAACGTCGCCGCTGCGGTCGCTGCCGTCGGGCCCTTCGCGCTCGACACGCTCGTCGTGCAGGAAGTCCTCGAAGGCTTCCGCGGCTTGCCTCATCGCATGGTCCTCGTCCGTAATTGCGCGGGCGTCCGTTGGTACGACGACTCGAAGGGCACCAACGTCGGCGCCACGGTCACCGCGGTGCGCGGCGTGGTCGAGGAGCGGGTCGTGCTCATCGCGGGCGGTCGCGACAAGGGCGGCAGCTACGGTCCCCTCGTCGAGGCGCTCCGCGAGAAGGGCCGCGCCGCCATCCTCATCGGTGAGGCGACGCCGCTCATCCGCGACGCCATGGGCGACGTCGTCCCCGTGCACACGGCGGCGTCGATGGACGAGGCAGTGCGGATCGCCGCCGAGATCGCGAG
>JAYTOQ010000332.1:0-1964 GCA_043747665.1 Polyangiaceae bacterium
GGCTCATCGATGTCGGTCATCTCGGCGCCCGCGCGACTGCTCGTGAGCCCGTTCCGCGGCTACGCCGAGCTCGCGAACGCCGACGACGGCGAAGGTCGCCCGACGGTGGCGGGCGGCATGCTGCGCTTCCTCTTCGTGCTCGGCGCGTTCGTGAGCGTCACCGCCACCGGCCGATTCGCGCCCTTCGAGCTCGTCTCGGGCATCATCTCCTTCTCCTACGTACCGGTGCTGCACGCGACGGCGGTGGCGATCGCCTTGCGCCTCGTCGCTCCCGAGATTCGCTTCGCGCGAGCGTTCGCGCTCTACGCGGAGGGCTACGGCCCGTGGTTCCTCCTCATGCTCGCCATCGCCGGCGGTTCGTTGTTCGCACCGGACCCGGCACGCCTGCTCGCGACCAGCATCGGCTGGATGATCGCGATCGCCCACGCGTGGGGCGCGCTGCTCACGTACGCCTGCTTTCGTAGCGGCCTTGCGCTCTCGCGCCGGCGGGCCGCGAGCGCGACCGCCATCCACTTCGTCGTGGTGGCGTGCCTGATCCTGGGCTTCTTCCTTGCGGCAGGGCAGCTCCTGCCGATCATCCCGCGATGAGATCGCGCGCCATCTCTCCCGCGTTCCTCGTGGCGTCGGCGCTGTTCGCCGCCGGCATGGTCGGAGGCCTCGCGTTCGACGACGCTCCGCCGCGTCCCGAGGCGCGGCGCGCGGGGTACCGCGTGCTCGAGGGCGACTTCCACACACACACCGGATGGAGCGACGGCTCGCTCTCCCCGCTCGGCATCGTTCGCCAGGCGAACCGCCGCGGCCTGGATGTCGTCGCCCTCACCGAGCACAACACCGTGCTCCCCTCGCAGGCGTCGCGCATCTATTCACGCGCGTTCGGCGGTCCACTGGTGATCACCGGCGAGGAGGTGACGACGTCGCGCTTCCACGTCATCGCGCTCGGAATCGAGACCACAGTATCGCCCAATCAAACGCTCGAGGGAGTGATCGCCGATATCCACGCGCAGCACGGCGTCGCGGTCGCTGCGCATCCCGTGCGCCGCTACTGGCCCGATCTCCTGCCGATGCGAGAGCACTTCGACGGAGCGGAGGTCATGCATCCCGTCGCGTACTCGGATCACGGAGAGTGGCGGTGGGACGAGATGGTGACCTTCTACGAGCAGTCGCAGGCGCCGCTCAGCGCCATCGGGTCCTCGGACTATCATTGGATGAGCGTGCTCGGTCTCTGCCGCACGCTGATCTTCGTCCGCGAGCCGGCGAACGAGGGGGCGGTCCTGGACGCGATTCGCGAGCACCGCACGGTGACCTTCGATCGTGAGGGAAAAGCTTACGGCGACAGCGCGTTGATCGAGGTGCTGCGCGTCGAACCGTACGCACCGCGTACGTCCGACTACGCCTATCGAGGTGCAGGCGCCGCGGATCGGATGCTTCGCACATTGGGATGGATCGGGCTCGCCGGAATGCTGCTGTTTCGCGCGCGCAAGCGTTAGCGCGAGCACGATTATCGCTCGCGCCAAGTGGCGCACACGCCAGTCGAGACTCATCGTTTTCAGTGGCACCGGTCAGGTCCGACGGACGCTACGAGCTCCTGTGGTCGCGGCCGCTCACCGTGATGCCCAGAACGCGAACGCCTCGTCCAGATAGACCTCTCGCGCGCCATGGCCGAACGGATGCTCGGCGAGCCGCACCGGCCACTGCGCGCTCTCGAAGACCGCCGCGAGCGCCCGTGCGCCGGGCTTCGTCTCGGCATCGTAGGCGCCGTAGCCGACGTAGAGAGCGCGCGGGCTCCGGCCATTCAGCGCGCTGGGTCCTCGGCCACCCGGCGCGCCGCCCGACATCGCGCCATAGCCGTCGATGGGAAAGCCCAGCTCGTCGGCATCGCCGCGCAGGGCGATGGCCGACAAGAAGTACGCGCCGTTCGACGAGCCCGCGAGGTACGTCCGCTCGAAGCTTCGCCCGCGCGCCGC
>JAYTOQ010000333.1:0-5272 GCA_043747665.1 Polyangiaceae bacterium
ATGCCGAAGTCGCGCTCCACCTGCTGGTCGGTCTCGGTCACGGACGCGCGCGCCTTCTGCACGAGCGGCGACAGCTTTGGGTCGTCCGACGAGAGCCGCCCGACGTGATCCCAGAACTGCTTGTTCGGTTCCAGGTCCACATAGCAAAGCCCGCCCGGCTTGAGCACGCGCGAAGCCTCCGCCAGGACCTTCCAGTAATCCTCGGTGTGGTGGATGAAGGCATAAGACGAGACGACGTCGAAGGTGGCGTCCGCAAACGGCAGAGTCTCGGCCGGGGCGTTATGAAGCTTGATGTTCCCCGGCGAGAGCTCGACGCGATCGAGCATCGCCTGCGTGACGTCGACTCCGTGGATCTCGCTGAACAGATCACGCGCCAGGTGGATGATGAATCCGGTGCCGCATCCGAGGTCGAGCAGCTTGCCACCGGGGGCGCGCTGGCGGAGCGCCTCGAGCACCTTGCGAACCTTCGCCTGATTCTCCGGCCGGAAGTGCGGCTCGAGCTCATCGTAGGTTCCTGCCATCTTGCTGTGGACTTCGATATTGGCGGCGACGACGGTGGGCATCTCAGTTCCTCTTCCCAGGTAGATTCAAGCTGCGCGCGACGATGTAGCGAGGCCGATGAAGGACCTCTTGATAGACCCGAAAGACGTACGCGCCGAGCGTTCCGAGGCTGAGCATCACGCTCCCTAGCGAGAAGGTGCCGAGCAGCGCCAGGAGCGTCAGCCCCGGAGGCAGCGTGCCGCGCGCAACGAAATACTTGGTGAGCAGGAGGACCACGTAGATGGCGCTCCCTACGAGTATGAAAGCGCCCATCCACATCAACAGGCGATGCGGGAGATCGGTGTAGTTGAGCAGTGAGTTGAACGCGAGGGCGAGGCGCTTGCGGAACGTATAGGCGCTCCGGCTGCCTTTGCGCTCGATGTGCGGCACCGGCACCGTCGCTGACCCGAACCCCATGTGGAACATCAGCGGCCCGAAGAGAATGTTGCGCTCGGGATAAGAGAGGATCGCCATGAGAAATCGCCTCGAGAAGATCCGAAACGTCCCGACTCGAAGGGGAACGTCGGTCTTGGTCAATCGCGAAAAGACATAGTGATACAGCCGCGACGTCAACCGCGTGGTGAACGGCTCTCGCTCACCTTCCTTGATCGTGTAGACGACGTCGACGTCGCCCTTGAGGTGCTCGAGGAGGAGCGGGATGTCTTCAGGGCGATCCTGGAGGTCAGCATCCATGAGAACGATCGCCTCGCCGGAGGCATGCTCGAACCCGGCAGCAATGGCGGGATGTTGCCCGAAGTTACGACTGAGCTTGATCCCCTTTACGCGCGGGTCGGTCGCCGCAAGCTCCAGGATGATCTCCCAGGCGTTGTCGCGACTGCCGTCGTCGATCATCAGGAGCTCGAACGTGAGGTCTGCGCTCTCGAGCGTCTTGCGCGCGCGATCGTACAGCTCCCTCAGGTAGATCGCCGTTTGATAAACTGGGAGGACGACGGAAACGTGGGGAGTCGGGCTATCGCTAGTCATCGCCGTCGAAAACGCATCTCCAACGACATGCGCGTGGTGTCTTCGTTCAGGTTCACCCCGCCGCCGTGAATCAAATAGGGAGAGAAGACCATGAGCTCATTCGCTTTGGGATCGGGCCGGATCATTCGAATCGGTTGCTTGCCGCCGGTCACGGCCGGAACGCTGTACGTGTTTCCCTGGACCTTCCCCCCCGCGACCGTGCGCTCGATGTCGGACTCGCGCCACAGGTGGCTCCCGGGGAGAATGGGGAGCGACGAGCGGTCATTCGATCCGGCGATCGGGAGGTAGATGTTCACCGCATTCCGCAGCCGGTCGAGCCAGACATCGCGATGCGGAGGATTGTTGTCGCTGCGCATCTGGGGCCGCACGATACGCACGCAAAATACGCCCATGCTGAGGAGGTCGGCACCGCAGATCTCGGACACGCGCCGCTCGATGAGCGCGCCGTCTATCGGAAGCCGGTCCAACGCGAACCCGTCGCGGTTGCCGTATGCGATCTTCAGGTGAACGTCGTTCGAGTGCACCCAGCGGTGGTAGTTCTCGAGCTCGAACTCGTCGAATGCCATTGGCAAATGCGGCTGTGCAAGGTCGAAGATGAGCCGCCGCATTCCCTCGACGAGCGTCCGGTACTCGTCGTCGGTCGCGAAGGGAGCGACGCTGAAACCCTCCGCGGACCAGGGCGCGTCGCGAATGACGTTGTCGTCGCGATCGAGGAGCACCTCGTCGCCGCCGACGCAGGTCTCACCCTCGACGTCGTAGTCGATCGCTTCGCCGCCAACCCACATTCGAACGGTCTTCATCGGAGGTCCTGAATGCGCCGCACCGTCTCGTCGTCGAGCACGACCTCGGAGGCGCGGGAGTTTTCCTTGATCTGCGCCGGCTGGGACGCGCCCGTGATGACGCTCGACACGGCGGACTGGCGCAAGCACCAAGCGAGCGCAAGCTGGGCAGGCGTGACGCCAACCTCGCGAGCCACGTCCGCGATCCGCGCTGCGCGGGCGAGTTTGTCGGGCTGGTAGTCCCACATCGACTTTCGAAGCTCGAGATCGGACGCGCGCGATTCGCCTGGCGGCGCGCCGCTGTTGCCATACTTGCCCGTGAGCACGCCCTGCGCGAGCGGGTAGTACGCGAGCAAGCCCAGGCCCGCCGCCTGGCAGGCAGGCAGCACCTCGGTCTCGACGTCGCGATTGAGCAGGCTGTAAGGGTGCTGATTGCTCACGGGCGCACGCGCGCCGAGCGCGCGCGCACGCGCCGCGACCGCCGCCGTCTGCTCCGCGTCGAAGCGACAGACGCCCCAGTAGAGCACCTTGCCCTGACGAACGAGATCATCGAGCGCCTGAACGGTCTCATCGAGCGGCGTCTCCGCGTCGAACCGATGGCATTGCATGAGGTCGAGGTAGCTCACACGAAGCCGTGAGAGGGATCTGTCGACACTCTCGACGATGTGCTTGCGCGAGAGACCCCGGTCGTTGGCCGCCTTCGACTGCGGGAGATAACACTTGGTCGCGATGACGAAGGCTCGTCGGGGAAGCTCGCGGAGCGCGTCGCCGAGGATGGTCTCGGAGTCACCGTAGCCGTCGGCGGTATCGAACAGATTGATGCCCGCGTCGGCGGCGGCGTAGACGCAGGCCTTTGCGCCCTCGCGGTCGACGTGCTGCCCGTAGGTCAGGTAGCTCCCGAGCGCGATCTCGCTGACCTCGAGGCCGCTAGCGCCCAGCTTCCGGTACCTCATTCGCCGGCAGTCTAGCCGCACTCCGGCAGATTCGCAGCACCCGAGAGCCTTCGAGTCACGCCTTCGTCGCCACCACCAGGCAGCTAGTACCGACGGGGATCTTCTTCCCGCTACGGATCAGGCGAAGCTCCGGTGCGAGCGCGAGCGTCACCATTCGCCGCGAGATCGTCGACAGGTCGTGCACGGCCACTGCGGACTCCTCGACGCGGGCCATCGATCTCTGCCCCAATCGATGACGCAGCGTGCGCATCAGGAATACGGGCAGTGTCATCGTCGCAAAAAAGTACGTCTCGTACCGCACGTCGAACGCGCTCTTCACGAGCGTCTCGCGGAGGCTCGCGAGCGTGTACCGACGGAAGTGTCCCGCGAGCTCGTCCTCGGCCGACCACAGCCACGGATAGGCGGGGACGGTCACGCAGAGCGCTCCGCCGGGGCGGAGTACCCGATGGACCGAGCGCAGGACCGCGACGTCGTCCTCGACGTGCTCGATGACGTCGAACACCCCCGCCGCCCCGAACGATCGCTCCTCGAAGTCTGCGTCGTCGAGCGTCGCGCACACGACGTTCGCGAGGCCGCGGCGGCGAGCGTTACGTGCTCCTTGCAGAGCGGGCTCGAGGACCACCGTCGAGAGGCCCCCCCGCTCGAGGGCCTGGCTGACCACGCCGTTTCCAGCGCCCACGTCCAGGAGCAGTCCCTCGAACGAGACCCTGTGTAGAGCGTGGAAGATGCATGCATTCCGATGCTGGACCCAGAAGGACTCGTCCTCGAGACGGAACGTTACTTCGTGGCCGTCCTTGGGAAAGCTCAGGTCAACTCGCGCGCCCTCGCGTCGGGGAATCCAGATCCCATCCGCACCTCTCGTCAGCTGCGGGCTCAGCTTCGCTAGGTCCATGACTCCGCCGCCGACATCCACCACTTGATGATAGCGTGCTTCGCCGTGGAGACGTCCAAGCTCGTCGCGTGGCTGCGTGCGCCGGCGTTCGCGCCGAACGCTCTGTCGAGGCCGGACGACAGGAGCTACCTCGGTCGTCTCACGTTGGCGCCGCTGCTGTTCGCGGCGCTGGCTGTGCTCGCGATCGTCCTCGTTGCGACGACCGAGATTTACGTCGTCCGGAACGGCATCGGGGACGACGGTGTAATCTACGCAGCCATCGTCAAAGCCTTCGACGGCAACGTCGCGCACCTGCAGACGCTCGGACTCAACGGCTACACCGCGCAGCGTTGCCTCAGCCCGATCTTGATTCGCCTCGGTATGAACGTCTTTCGGATGCCGACGGACGACCCGTCGATCATCTCGGCGTACAAGGTCGCCAACGCCCTCTCGATCATGATCGCGTTGGGGTGCCTGCTCGATTCGGCGCGCCATCTCCGGCTGTCGCGCGCCGGTCTCGTCGTGGTGACTCTGGTCACGAGCTTCAACTTCATGACGCTCTACTGGCTGCCCTTCGACCCGGTGCTCGTCGATGGGATGGCGCTCGCGATCGGGAGCCTGCAGCTGTGGGCGTATCTCACGCGCCGCTACGTCGTCCTCGCGCTCGTCTCGGCAGCCGGCGGGTTCATCTGGCCCAGCGCGACACAGGTGGGCGCCGTCATGCTCTTCTTCCCGCGCCCACCGAAGGGAAACCAGAGTAAAGCCGTGGACGCCGGAGCGAGATCGACGCCGACCGCGATCGACATCGCGATCGCCGCTGTGTTGGCCTCGGTGATCACCTGGTACGCGAGCACCCTGGCCGACTACGCGCCGCCCTACGGGCAGCTACCGGCGATCAAGACGCTGTTCCGGCTGTCGTGCGCGAGTCTCTGCCTCATCAGCTTCGTCGCCTTGAAGGAGCTCGTGCGCACGGTCCCGAGCCTGCGCCAGCTCGTGCGCCGCGATTTCGACGCGCTCTCGTCGAAGGTCCTCGCAGTGGTGATGCTCGTCGGCGTGTCGCGGGCATTGAAGTGGATCGCGATCGCGCCGACCGCGCAACTCCCGCAGGCGAGCGAGCCCTCGCTGCCGGACGTGATGAAGAGCCT
>JAYTOQ010000334.1:0-1792 GCA_043747665.1 Polyangiaceae bacterium
CGCTCGTGAAGGGCTCGATGAGCGGCGACTTCGGCGGGGTCGATCACGCGATCGCCGCGGTCTTCTCGATGCTCGGCGTGGTGCCGGTGCTCGCGAGCACGTTCGTGCTGCGCGACGGCGCGGATCGCAAGCTGCCTGCATGGCCGTTCGCGCTGGGGATGTTCGTCGTCGGCGCCTTCGCGCTGCTGCCCTGGCTGGCGCTTCGTGACCTTGCGGGGCCGCGCGCCGAGCCGCGCGCGCCTGGCCGCGTGCGAAAGCTGCTTGCACGCCGCTGGTTCGCGTGGGGGATCGTCGTCGCGCTCAGCGCCCTCGGTGCGTGGGGCATCGCGACGGGGAGCGCAAGTGCCTACGCGCATGCGTTCCGCACGACGTCGATGGTGAACGTCATGAGCATCGACCTCGTGGTGTGTGCAGCGCTGCTGTTCGTACTCGTGGAACGACAACGGGCGCGAGGAGTGAGCCCTGGCGAGTCGCCGCTCGCGAGGGCGTCCAGGTTCATCCCATTGCTCGGCCCTGCTCTCTGGAACGCACTGACCGCAGGCTCGAAAGAGGGCTGACTCCGTCGGGTCCAGCGAGCTCATGAGCTCGATCGAGGGAGCAAGAAATTCATCCACGGGCGCGGTCAGTGACGAGCGTCTCTCCCGCCGGCGCCCGCGTCGGAACGGGCCGGAATGCGGGAGGTGCACGCCGGTACGTGCGCCGCGTCGGCGTTGCAGTGAACCGTAGTCTCTCGCTCCGGACCGGGCTCGATACGGGGCGGTGAGTGCTCGTCGATCGATCGCGGCGGCAGCTGTTCGTGGATGTCGAGAAGGACGCCGTCGTCGAGCTCGTGAACCCGGTCGTACGGGATCGACGACAAATTCGGTTCAGGGTACGGCGAGCGCTGCTGGGCAAACCAACCCCGCGCGGTCCGCAGCGCGAGAAATTCGCGACGCAGACCCGATGGGCCTCGGCCGGGGGGATTCAGCTCCCGAGGCGCATAGGTGGCGACTTCGAGGATGGGCCCGCGCGACGTCGTCTTCCGCCAGGTGACGACGCAAAGAGAGGCTTCGCAAATGTTGTCGAGCAGATCGCTTGGACCGACGAGGGGCCAGTGCATCTCGCCACGAACGAGCTCGTCCACGGCGTCCTTGCCGGGCGGCGGCGCGCTCGTGGACGTGCGCGCCGCGAAGGGGACCGAAGCTGCCGGCGGCGCCTTCTCCGGGGCCGGCGCCGCTCCGCGAGGGGACCTCGAACACGCCGACGGTAAGGCCGCCACGAGGACGAGCGCCATGGCCTTCGGCAGGTGCAGCGATCGCATCCGTGGATCGTACGTGGTGGAGAGCCCTCTCGAAAGACGCCAGCGCAAGACGCACAGACGCCGACGCCGCCCAGGCTACGCTCGGCGTTGAATGATCTGGGGCGATAGGCATGGTCCGTGCGAAGGGCGATGTACGCTTTGACGATGCTTCGCCCGCTGCTGTCTTCGCTCGTGCTCACGGCATTCGCGTGCGGTGAGCGCGCCGCGCCGCCGCCAGTTGCGCCCGAGCCGCCGCTCGTCACGGCGCGTCTCGATGCCGGCGCCGCGGCGGTGAAACAGCCGCCGCAGAGCGAGCCCGTCAAGGCGTCGCTGAACTGCCCGACGCCGGCGGTCGCGGACGACGTGCGCTCTTGCGCGAGCGCGACGGGCGCCGCGCCGACGATGCAGCAGGTCGTGGAGGCCGATCTGAAGGCCTTGAGCGCGCGCGTATCGCCGAAGCTTGCCGCAAATTCCCGTGCCAGAAAGGGCGTTGCCACGACGCCCGCTCCGGGC
>JAYTOQ010000335.1:0-1634 GCA_043747665.1 Polyangiaceae bacterium
CGGCGGCCAGGACGTGTCGCACGTCGTCCAGAGCCAGCTCGCCTCGTGACCTCGGTCGTGGCGAGCGCGCGCGCGGGCTTCGCTCAATCGATGCCCCCCATACAGGATGATTAGGAGGAGGAAGAGCCGCCGCCGCCGCTAGCTGCGCCCGTACCCGCTGCGCGCGCCGGGCAGCCTCGTTACTGGCGGGAAGCCCGATCGGATGAAGTACGAGAACCGCATGCAGTGCGTGATGATGGTCCGACTCTGAGAGTCACTCCACCGTGAGTCGATAGCCGACGCCCGGTTCGGTGAGCAGCAGCTTCGGACGCGCCGATTCGGTCTCGAGCTTGCCGCGTAGATGACCCATGTAGACGTGAAGGTACTGCGTCTGCGTCGCGTAGCGCGGCCCCCACGCTTCCTTGAGGAGCTGCTGATGAGTCACGACGCGACCTGCGTTCCGCACCAGCGCCGTGAGGAGCTTGTATTCGATGGGCGTGAGATGGACCTCGCGGTCGTCGAGCAGCACCTGACGGCTGCCGAAATCGACGCGGAGGTTGCGGACGGTGAAGACGGGCTGCGCCTTCTCGTCACTCCGTCCTTCGAGGTGGCGCCGCGCCACGCGCATGCGGGCGAGCAGCTCGGAGAGCCCGAAGGGCTTGGTGACGTAGTCGTCGGCGCCGGCGTCGAGCGCGTTTACCTTGTCGCGCTCCTGACCGCGGGCGGACAGCACGATGATGGGCGCCTTGCTGAACTCGCGGAGCTGCCTGGCGACTTCCACGCCGTCCATGTCAGGCAGACCGAGATCGAGCAGGATGATGTCGGGGTTCCGCGTGCCGGCCTGGGCGATGGCCTCGCGTCCCGTCTCCGCCTCGACGACGACGTAGCCATGCGCAGGAAGCGAGCTCCTCAAGAAGCGCCGCATCTGGGCCTCGTCTTCGACGAGCAGCACCTGGAGATCGCCTGCCTTTGCCATGGTCGCGACCTCAGCTCGCTACCACGGGAGGCGTGCCCTCGATAGGCAAGGTGAACCGGAACCGCGACCCGCCGCCCTTCCGATCCTCGACCCAGATGCGGCCGCCATGCGCTTCGACGAGGCCGCGGCAGATCGCCAGACCGAGGCCGGCGCCGCCGTGCGTGCCCTCGCGAGTCAGGCGATAGAACTTCTCGAAGACGTGGTCGCGCTCCGCGTCGGGTACGCCGGGACCGCGATCGGCGACCTCGATCTCGACCTCGCCCGCGCGATGACTGGCGACGATGTCGATCGGGCTGTCGGCCGGCGTGTACTTGATGGCGTTTTCGAGGAGGTTGATGAAGACCTGCTCCACGAGGAGATCGTCGAGAGGAATGGGCGGGAGATCGGAGGGGAGCTCCACGTTGATCTTGCGACCGACCAGCCGCGGCTCGAGGCGGTGCAGCGCGACACCGATGATCTCGTCGAGCGGATGCCACTCCTTGTTCGGCCGGATCGCGCCGGAGGCGAGGCGCGTCATGTCGAGCAGATTGCGAACGAGGCGATTGAGGCGCTCCGCCTCTTCATGCGCGGTCTCGAGCAGATCGCGCTTGGTCGCGGCGTCCAGCGTCGCGTCGTCCTGGAGGAGCGTGCTCGTGGCTCCCGTGATGACGCCGAGCGGCGTCCGCAGGTCGTGAGAGAC
>JAYTOQ010000336.1:0-3686 GCA_043747665.1 Polyangiaceae bacterium
CGCCGCCGCCGACTTTTGGGTCAAAGCTCGGTGATCTTGTAGTCCTTGATCTTGTAGAGCAGCGCGCGATGGCTGATCTCGAGGAGCTCGGCGGCGCGCGTGCGATTGCCGCGCGTCTTCTGGAGGGCGCGGCGGATCAAGATCTCCTCGATGGCCGACGTGGTCTTCTTGATCGACAGCTCGCCGCTCGCGAGCTGGACCTGCACGGGATCGAGCGCGTCGCGGAGGCGCTCCGGGAGATCGCGCACGTCGATCACGTCACCGTCGCAGAGCACCATTGCGCGCTCGATGGTGTTCTCGAGCTCGCGCACGTTGCCCGGCCAGCCGTACTCGAGGAGCAGCTTGCGCGCCTCCGGCGTCATCCCGCGGATTTGCGTGCCGAGCCGCGCGTTGTTGCGCGTGACGAAGTGGTCGACGAGGAGGTTCACGTCCTCCTTGCGGGCGCGCAGCGGCGGGATGAGGATCGGCAACACGTTGATGCGGTAGAAGAGGTCCTCGCGGAAGCGACCGGCCTTCGCCTCGGCCGCGAGATCGCGATGCGTCGCCGCGATGATGCGGACGTCAATCTTGATGTCCTTCGAATCGCCGAGGCGGCGGATGGTCTCTTCCTGGAGCGCGCGCAGCAGCTTCACCTGGAGATTGAGCGGGAGCTCGCCGATCTCGTCGAGCAGCAACGTGCCGCCGTCCGCCTCTTCGAAGAGCCCGCGACGATCGGCGTTCGCGTCGGTGAACGCGCCTTTCTTGTGACCGAACAGCTCGGTCTCGAGGAGGTTCTCCGGGATCGCGCCGCAGTTGATGGTGACGAACGGCTGATTCTTGCGGTTCGATCGCGAATGGAGCGCGCGCGCGACGAGCTCCTTGCCGACGCCGCTCTCGCCCTGGATGAGGACGGTGGTCTTGTAGTCGGCGATCTTGGAGATGGTCCGGAAGATGTCCGTCATCGGAGCGCTCTTCGCGAGGATCGACTCGTACTGGCTCTCCTTCGAGATCTGCTCCTTCAGCGCGCGATTCTCGCGGCGGAGCGTCTCGCGCTCCTCGGCCTTGCGGAGCGCGAGCACGATCTCGTCGGGCTTGAACGGCTTGCCGACGTAGTCGTAGGCGCCGGCCTTCATCGCCTCGAGCGCGAGGTCGACCGAGCCGTACGCGCTCATCACGATGACCGTCGCCGGGTTCTGCTTGGCCTTCAGCGTCGCGAGGAGATCGAGGCCGCCCATCTTGGGCATGCGTACGTCGGTGAGGATGACGTCGGGCCCGAACGAGTCGACGAGCGCGAGCGCGGTCTCGCCGCCGTCGGCAGTCTCGACCTCGTAGCCGTGGCGTTTGAGCAGCGTCTTCAGGACGAGGCGGATGTTCTCTTCATCGTCGACGACAAGCACACGGCGCATGGGGAGCTCGCTGTTTCGTGCACGAGTTGTGCAAAAAGGTCAAACCTCAGCATACATGAATCGTGTGCAATCGGCCGTAGCGCCGTGTCGCTTCGCATTCTTTGCGGCATTGGGGCGGCATCGGGTCGCGACACGTACCTCGACTCGTTGCAGGTGGTCGGTGAGCTGCGCCCCGACTCCGAGACGTCGCTGCTCATCGACGAGGCCGATGTGAACAGTGTCGGGCGCGCTACCGCGTTTCGTCCGAGCAGCGCCGAGCAGCTAGCTCGCCATCAACCCGGCGACCGTCGCCGATCCCATCGGTCCGCCGATCGGCTGGACCATCGGCGCCGCGCTCGGGGCTCTCGGCGGCGCGGCGTTCCTCCTCGATGCCATCGCCATCGCGGCAGCCGCGCTGGGAGCGACGCCCTCGTGGTCGCGCGCATCGCGGGCGTGTTCTGAGCTCCGTCGCGACCGCCTCGTCGCAGCGATCCGCGAGCGCGGCCGTTTCTTCGATGGAAGCGACGCTTGCTGTTCGGTTCGCTCGATCGACCACCCACGCGCGCTAGACTGCGCCTGCGTTCGCTCGTGAGCTCGATGATGGAAGAACTCGGCCCAGGCTCCTTCGTGACCCCGACCGTGCGGCTCGTGAGCCCGCTCGCACAGGGCGGCATGGGAACGGTGTGGATCGCCGAGCATCTCGTGCTCGAGACGAACGTGGTCGTGAAGCTGATGACGAAGGAGCTCGCCGCCAATGTCGACGGTGCCGCTCGCTTCGCACGCGAGGCCGCGATCGCCGCGGCGGTGAAGAGCCCGCACGTCGTACAGGTGTTCGACTCGGGCGTCACCGAGGACGGCGTCGCATACATCGTGATGGAGCTGCTCGAGGGCCATGACCTCGGCGCGCACCTGACCGCGAACGGCCGAATGGCGCCCGCCGAGGTCGCGATCATCGTCACGCAGCTCGCGAAGGCGCTCGCGCGATCTCATCGCGTGCAAGTGATCCATCGCGACCTCAAGCCGGAGAACGTCTTCCTCTGCGACGTGGAAGGAGGAGAGGCGTTCGTGAAGCTCCTCGACTTCGGTACCGCGAAGGACGAGGGACGCGCGCCGTTCACGACGACGGCGGGTCAGCTCCTCGGAACGCCCTATTACATGAGCCCGGAGCAGATCCTCGGCGAGGAGGTCGATGCGCGTGCGGACATCTGGTCGCTGGGCGTCCTCGCGTTCGAAGCGCTCACCGGCGTGCGACCTTTCGAGGGTGTGACCGTGGGGGCGATCACGCTGGCCATCCACACGACGAAGCCGCGACCGACCGACGTCGTGCCCGATCTGACGCCCGCGCTCGACGAGTGGTTCGCGCGCGCTTGCGCTCGCGATCCGGCGGAGCGCTTCCAGACCGTGCGCGCCGCCGGCGAAGCGTTCGCGCGCGCAGTGACGGGCGAGGCGTCGAGCGCGGACTCGTCGCAGGACTACATGGCGGAGTCTGCGCCCGGCGTACCGCCTTCGTCGCCGTCCCTCCCGGTCCCGAGGCGGCTGGTCACCGGACCTCATCGCCCGGCTCCGAGCACGCCGTCGGAGCGCGTCGCGACGTCGCTGTCGTCGACGCTCTCGTCTCCGCGCCAGGAGCGCCGGCGCCTGCAGTGGATCGCCGGGGGCGTCGTCACGGCCTCGGTGCTCGGCATGCTCGCGCTCTTCACGTACGACAGCCCGAGCTCGACGAGCCCGGCGAGCGCGGCGTCCTCTTCGGCGAACGTGGCTGCGACGGCGGCGCCACCGCTGGTGTCGTCGCTGCCTGCGGCCACGCCGCCAGGTCCGGGGTCGTCGTCGGGCGCGCACGCCGTCGCGACGACCACGGCGGCGATTCCGGCCACGGCGGCGATTCCGGCCACGGGGGCGGCGCTCGGGAGCACGGCCGCGGCGACAGCGACGGGCAAGCTTCCTCCGACGTTGCCATTCGCGCGTCCGCCGGCGTCCGTCTCGGCCGCGCCTGTCGCTCCCACGCCGTCCGCGCACGCGTCCGCGTCCGCGCCTCCACCCGCTTCCGCGCTCCCGTCCGCGTCCGTTCCCGCGCTGCCCTCGGCGCCCGCTGCGCCGCCAGCTCCGCCCGCCGACCCCGTCCCCTCCGCTCCGATCGATCTCCACGATCTCCTCCCGCCCGCGTCGCCGCCGCCCTAAGCTCGCGAGCGTGCAGACCGGCCTCGATCGTCTCGTCCGTCACACCGATCTCCTCCAGCGCCTTCGCACCTCGCGGATCGGCCTCGTCGCGCATCCTGCGTCGGTGACCCAGGGCCTCGTCCACATCGTCGATGCTCTCGCCGA
>JAYTOQ010000337.1:0-2560 GCA_043747665.1 Polyangiaceae bacterium
GCGAACTGCGGCGCGTGTCACAACGGCAACCCGGATGCGGCTGCGCAGTTCGTGAGCCTCCGCTTCCTCGTCCGCCCCTCGCAGCTCAGCGGCGATGGCGGAGCGCCGACCGTGACTGCGCTCGACGCGTGGACGACCGGAGTCGACATCGACTCGACGCGCAGCAACGTCGACGCCGGCGTCCCCTACAAGCGCATCGTGAAGGGCGATGCCGCACACAGCCTCGTGTCGATCCTCTCCGGACGCCGCGCGACGGGGACCGAGGAGCCGAACGCCATCATCCAGATGCCGCCGCTGGTCACGCGTCAGGTCGACACCGCGGGACACGCGCTGCTCGACGCATGGATCACGGCGATCCAGTAGCGCTCCCCTGCACTGCCTTCTTCGCTCGGCTCAGAGCGGGTGCGACGAGCTCATCGCGGCCATGGCCGCCCGCAGCCCAATCCCGAACGCAGATCGCAGGCGGGCCGACACGCGATCGACATTGCACGCGAAAGTCAGCGGCTCGGTGACCGTGTAGCCAGCGACCGGGATCTCGATCAACGCGCCGCTCGCGACGTGACGCTGCGCGGCGATGGCGGGACCGAACGCCAGCTGCTCGGTCTGCGCCGCCACCTCGAGACCGACGAGGAACGTCTGCACCTGGTGGCCGATCTTGCGCTGCGAGCGCGGCAGCGGAAAGTCGTCGTCGACTGGCACGACGCGCCCCTGCTGCCGAAAAATAGGGATGATGAAGGGCACCTGCGCGAGGAGCTCGAGCGGCACCGCGCCCCTGCCGAGCCGTTGCCGCAGCGCGGGTGACGCGAAGAGGCCACGACGGATGGTCCCGACCTCCTCGGCCACCCAGCTCGCAGGCAGATGCTCGCCGCCTCCGGGCAGGAGAAGGATGTCGAAGCCATCGTCCTGCGCGTTGGCGCGGAGGAGCGACGGCGGCAGCTCGAACGCGCGCACGCGCACGTTCGGCGCAGCGGCGCCGAGCACCGGCAAGAGCGACGTCTGGAGATACGACGGCGCCCCGAGCGTGATCTCCGCGCCGTCGGGGCTCGCCGCGCGCGCCGACTCGAGCTGGCTCACCACCGCCTCGAGCGCCGGAGCGAGCAGACGGCCCGCCTCGCTGAGCATGACGCCGCGACTGCCACGCTCGATCAACTTGCGCGCGAAGTGCGTCTCGACACGCGTGATCGCCTTGCTCACCTGCGACGGAGTCACGCGCCGTTCGCGCGCAGCAGCGGTCAGCGACGAGCTCCGGACCACGGCCAAGAACGTGAGAAGGTCGGCGACACGCAGGTCGGCGACGTCACGAATGGAATCCGACACGCACGCAGCATGCCTCAGCCGGGCTCGACGAGCGAGAGTCCTGTGTGGGCGAGGGCCACGAGGGCCTCACGCGCCGGGAAAGCGACGCTCGGACCCACGATGCCCTTCGCCGTGATTGCGCCGGCAAGGGCGCGCTCGGCAGCGTACACCTGCAGCTCGGCGGTGAGGCCGTACGGATCGGTACCCGCGAGCGCGACGCGGGCGCGCTCGCTACCCTTCGTGGCCTCCGCGATGATCACGAAGGTCTGCGCGCGGTCCTCGCCGACGGGTCCGGCTGGACCGCGGTCGAGCCAGCGGCGCGCGAGCGAGCTCGTCGCCCGCACCACCGCGGGCGCGAGCTTGCGGAAGCGATGCAGGTTGCGCGCGGCGCCCTCGCCCATCGCCATGTAGGTGCGCACGGTGCGCGCGCCGGTGTGCTGCGGCACGATGATGGCCTCGGGGCTCGGGAACGATGCAGCAGCGAGGCGTCGTCCGTTCGGGAGAGCGAACGACGTGGTCTTCTCTGCCGAGGCTTCGACGACGAGCGAGCCGTCGATCCACTGCAGAGGCGCGCGCTCGGCGAGGACGCCGAGGATGCTCTTCTTCGTCCCCCGCGTGGTCGCGCTGCCGTTCGCGCCGTCGGCGGTCTTGCTCGAGTAGAAGACCTCGATGGTGTCGGGCGATCCGCCTACGCGCTCGGCGGCGAGATGACAGGCCCAGTCCGACGGCGCAATCTCGTAGGCCATCGCGGGAACGATGCATGCGCCGCTCGCCGCGCAGGTGCTGTGGTGGTTCTTCGCCGCGTCGGCGACGAAGCGCTGCTCGCCGGTGGTATCGACGTAATGGACGCCGAGACGCGCGCACGCTGCGAGGATCGGCTCTCCGACGAGCGCGAAGGGGCCGGCACATGCGAGCACGATGGTGCGGCCGTCGACGGCCGCGTTGATGGTGTCGACGCGCTCGAGATCGACGACGCAGATCTCGCTCGGCGCTGAACCGCCGCCGTTCTCGAGGCGCGTGCGCAGGCGCTCGAGTCGCTCCCGGCTCCGCCCGGAGATCGCGTAGGTGAGGCCTCGCTTCGAGAGGAGCTCGCATACGAGCCCGCCCGTGAACCCCGTCGCGCCGTGGACGAGGACGCCAGCCTTCTCGGTCATCGCCTCCGAGTCTAGTCTCAGTCGCCCGCTCGATGCTGCTCCCGATCAGTCACGAGAAGATGACAGTGCGGCGCCTGCCGCTGGTCACGATCGTGCTGATCGCCGCGTGC
>JAYTOQ010000338.1:0-2420 GCA_043747665.1 Polyangiaceae bacterium
TGCGCTGCTGGGGCGACGGCGTCGTCGACGCCATCGAGCCCGAAGGCTTTCGCGGAGTCGCCACGAAGCTCGCGGTGGGCGGAGGACCGGGGGAGGGGAGCTTCGCCTGCGCGGCGTTCGTCGAGCCGAAGACGGTGCGATGCGTCGGCTCCGACGAGCGCGGGCAGAGCGCCGCGCATCAGCCGATCCTCACCGCCGTGACGGTCGTCGGAATCACCGCGGGCGCCAAGCATGCGTGCGTCGTCCTCGACAACGGTGACGTGCAGTGCTGGGGCGCCAACGATCACGGGCAGCTCGGCGACGGCACCCACAACGACGCGCGCATCCCCGCGCTCGTGCACATGCCGCCCGCCCTCGAGGTCCGCGCCGGCGCGATCTACACGTGCGCTCGCCTCCGCAACAACACCATCGCGTGCTGGGGCGACAACCGCGCTCACCAGCTCGTGAACGGGACCTCCGAGTCCAGCTCTACGCCTGCGCCGGTGCCGGGCCTCGTCGGGGTGCAGGAACTCTCGCTCGGCGGCGACAGCGGCTGCGCGCGGCTCCTCGACGACGGCGCGGTGCGCTGCTGGGGCGCCAACGCGTTCGGCCAGCTCGGTGACGGGACCACGCAGGCCCACGACGTCCCGATGCCGGTGAGGGCCGCGGCGCTTCCCACGCCGTAGTACCGCGGCACAGAGGCTTCGATCGATTGCGGGCGTAGCAGCGGGATTTCTTCGGCAGGGACGCAAACCGCGACACTTCGAGCCTGGCGAGGAACGCGACGAAGGAATCCGCGTCGCTCGAGCTCGATCACCATTCGGTGAGCCGTGGGGGGCGTCACTCCAAATGAGCTTTGAATGTCGGCCTCGGCTGGCGATCGGCGATCGGCGATCGGCGATTCGCGAGGCCGTAGTCGTTGATGAAGGCCAGGTACTGGCCCTGCGTCGCGGTGAAGCGCGGCGCACGCGGACTCCGCGCTCGAGGAAGCCTTCGAGCCGGCAGAGGCCCGTCGAATGCTCCGCCGAATCGAGCTTCACTGCACGCCGAAGCACGCCAGCTGGACATCGGTCCGGCCGAAGATCGCCATTCGCGCCGCCCCGTGATCACAGTCACGACCGCCAGGCCGCGTCCTCGCCGCGTCGCCGCGTCGCCGCGTCGCCGCGATGTCCACGGTGGCCCACCGCCTCGCGCTCTTGTCGCGACGGGCGAGCACGACTAAGGCTCCCCGCGATGGGATCGATCTCGTATCGCGAGGCTGGCGTTGACATCGATGCCGGCGACGAGCTCGTGGAGCGCATCAAGCCGTTCGCGAAGATGACCCGCATTCCCGAGGTCCTCTCGGACGTCGGCGGCTTCGCAGGCCTGTGCGCGGTCCCGAGCGGCATCGACGAGCCGGTGCTCGTCAGCGGCACCGACGGCGTCGGCACCAAGCTCAAGGTCGCGTTCCTCACCGGCGTCCACGACACCATCGGGCAAGACCTCGTCGGGATGTGCGTCAACGACATCATCACCACCGGCGCGCGCCCGCTCTTCTTTCTCGACTACTTCGGGACCGGCAAGCTGGACGTCGCGGTCGCCGAGAGCGTGGTCAAGGGCATCGCCAACGCGTGCAAGGAGGCGGGCTGCGCGCTCCTCGGCGGTGAGACCGCGGAGCTTCCCGGCATGTACGCCGCCGGCGAGTATGATCTCGCGGGGTTCACGGTGGGCGTCGTCGCACGCTCCAAGATCGTGGACGGCAAGCGCGTCGCACCGGGCGACAAGCTCATCGGCCTCGCCTCGAGCGGCCTCCACTCCAACGGCTACTCGCTCGCGCGCCGCGTCCTCTTCGACGCCATGAAGCTCACGCCCGCCGATCGGCCTCCGCAGCTCGGCGGCAAATCGGTGGGCGAGGCGCTCCTCGCTCCCACGCGCCTCTATCCGCGGCACGTCCAGGCCGTGCTCGCCGCGGGGGTCGACGTCCACGCGATGAGCCACATCACCGGCGGAGGACTGCCCGGTAACCTTCCGCGCGTCCTGCCCGATCACCTCGGCGCGCGGCTCACCACCACCGGCTCCGGCAATCCGTGGAAGCGCCCCGCCATCATCGAGCTCATCGGAGAGCGCGTCGACGAGCAGGAGCTCCGTCGCGTGTTCAACCTGGGCATCGGCTTCGTGTTCGTGGTGCCCGCGGATGAGGTCGGCCGCACCAACGAGGCGCTCGTCGCCATCGGCGAGCAGCCCATCGATCTCGGCGAGGTCGTCACGATGCCCGAGGGCACAGAGTTCGAAGCGCGGGTCGTCTTCCCGTGAGGGCCGTCGCGCGTCGCGCCCAGGACTTCGTGCTCGGGGTCCTCGTCTCGGGCTCCGGCACGAACCTCCAGGCCGTCATCGACGCCGTCCACAGCGGACGCCTGCGGGCGACGATCGGCGTCGTCATCTCCAACGTCGCCACGGCGAAG
>JAYTOQ010000339.1:0-4068 GCA_043747665.1 Polyangiaceae bacterium
GCCCGATCGTGACGGCGACGGAATCCCCGACCAGTACGACAAGTGCCCCGACGTCCCCGAGGACAAGGACGGCATCGACGACGGCGACGGCTGCCCCGAGGACGACGCCGACAACGACGGCATCCCCGACGCGCAGGATGCGTGTCCGAAGGAGCCCGGCCAGAAGAACACCGACCCGAAGAAGAACGGCTGCCCGACCTTCATCAAGGTCGAGGGCAACGTCGTCCGCATCATGCAGCAGGTGCACTTCGCGACGGGGTCTGCGGTCATTCTCCCGGAGAGCTTCCCGATGCTCCAGGAGATCTCGCTCCTCCTCAAGGCGAACAAGGGCATCAAGAGGATGAGCATCGAAGGTCACACGGACAACCGTGGGCCGGCCGTTCTCAACAAGAAGCTCTCGGGCGACCGCGCAGCCTCGGTCCGCCAGTACCTGATCCAGCGCGGCGTCGAGGAAGGTCGTCTCGAGTCGCACGGCTTCGGTCTCGAGAAGCCAATCGAGACGAACGACACCGATGCGGGCCGCGCTTCGAACCGCCGCGTCGAGTTCAAGATCCTCGACGAAGAAGATTCGAACGCGGTCAAGAAGCCGTAGTCGGCTTCAGCGCGACGTGCGGCGTGTCGTGGCTGCGAAGGTCTCGCAGACGTACACGCTGCCGTCCGCAGCGCGGGCGACGCCGATGCCGAGATGCGTGTAGTCTCCACGCAGTAGATTGATGCGGTGCGATGGGCTCGCGTGCAGCGCCCGGTGCGCCAGCGCGAGCGTCGGTGCGTGCGCGACGTTCTCGCCGACGGCACGGGCGTCGAGGCTGCCCTCCGCCTCGAAGCGCTCTCGGAAGTCACCGTCGCCGAGATCGTGGGCGACCGCCTTCTGATCCCGCATGCGTTCGGCATGAGCGCGGGCCAGGGCGTCGAGCTTCTCGTCGCGCGTGAGGGCCGCGAAGCCTTCGCTGGAACGCAGGGCGCCGACCATGCGCACGAGCGCCGGCGCGTCGCCGCTCGGATCGACCGAGGTGCCGGCCAGCTCCTCGCCGGGAGCGGGCGGCTCCTCTCCGGGCGCGGTGGGCGTGACGTCGGCGAATACGCGTGCCTCGAGGAGCGGCCGTGGGCCTTCGTCGAGGTCGCCGACCAGCTGCACGGTGAAGCCTCCCGGTTGATCGAGGACGAACCGCGCTCGAGCGATGCCGGTCGCAGGATCGAGCGAGGTCGGCACGGTCTTCGGCGCGCCACGCGCGCCCAGCACGAAGAGCTTCGCGGAGCGCGCCGGTACGTGCACACGCGCCTCGAACGACAGCCATTCCCCGGTGCGCGCGCGCGTCGGTAGCGGCGCGAGATCGGCGAGCGCCTCCACGCGCAGCGCGACGAGGACCTCGCCGCCGTGAGGCGTGCTGGCGATGGCGACGCCGCAGCGCACGGGAGCGCGCGTGTCGGCGCGGCGCGCGAGCTCGCTCTGAAGCTTCGTGTCGTCGATGGGGGCGTGTCCGCTCGCGACGATCACGCGAGGCCGCACGTAGGGCTGACCGGCGGTGCGCAGCTTCGCGACGAGGCTCTCGGCATCGGGCGTCCCGAGGCCGCGCGCCCGGAGCGCGGCGAGCTCACGTGCCACACGTGCGAGCGCGCCATCCTCTGCACCGCACGCCGCCGCGAGTTGGGCTTCGCGAGGATCGCGGTCCGCCTCGACCGGCCATGGGGAGCGCGTGAGCGCGGACCACGCCGCTGTCGTGATGGTGATCGGAGCAGCATGGAGTGCCGTCGCATCGCTCGTCGGCGAGACGGCAGGCGCGGAGGTCGTCGCAGCGGTCGTCGCGGCGGTCGTCGCAGCGGTCGTCGCAGAGCCGCACGCCACGGCGAGCAGCAACGGAAAGACGGTGGCCGCGCCGCATCGCATGGCTACGACGCTAGCGCGGGGTCGCGCGAGTGAGAAAGAGAAGCGCGAAAGCCCGGAAGATCCGGAAATCGTTGGGCCAGACGCGGCGCCAGGGGGCGCTTCACGGTGCGCCGGCCGCGACGATTCGGACCCTTACCATCGGCAAGAGCGCGGAATCGTTCGCGCCGGCTGACCGTCAAGACCCGAATCGCCGCGCGCCGGCTGACCGTCAAGACCCGAATCGCCGCGCGCCGGCCGACCGTCAAGACCCGAATCGTCGCGCGCTCAGGTCTTGCGATCGCGCTTCTTCTCGGCGTTTCGGTGGCCGATGCCCAGGCCGACACGGAGGCCGAGCAGGAATCCCCCGCCGACGGCGAGCGCGATGAAGAGGGCGGACAAAGATGCGTCGATCCGCTGCGCGATCAGTTGATCGTGAAGCTCTTGCCGGCCTTGACCGCGCCGCCCGCGAACGGGGGAATGTGCGCCGCGCGGAACTTACCGGCGATGCATCCGCCGACCGGCGTGCCGGGGAAGGGCCCCTGGTCGACCACCGCCGAAGAGACCGAGCCGTTCGGCGCGAACGTGATGGTCACGTGACCGCTACCGGTCGGACCGTCGGGCTTCTTGCAGGACTGCACGTTGACGCCGCCGAGGGCGCCTGCCGCCGCGCCGCGATCGAACGGCGCCGTTGCGCCGCCGCCGCCACCGCCGGTATCCGCGGGCGTCTCCTTCTTGCCGGCGGCCGCTGCAAGTGCGCTGCCGAAGTCCTTCGGGGCTTCGGCCGTCTTCGCGGGCGCGGGCGTCGGATCGGCCGGGGCCGCTGCAGTGTGCGCAGCGACCGCTGCTCCGCCGCCGGGATTCTTCGCAACGCCGGTGACCGTCGGCGTCTTGCCGTTCGCGTTGCCGGTGCCTGGAGGCGGAGGCGTGTTGTCGCCGGTGCCGGCCGGCGCGGTGACGGCGCCCGTTGCGGCGCCGGTCGGATCGTTCATCGCCATGGCGCCGCTGCCGGTCGCCGCGCCGGTCGCGGCGGTGCCCATGGCGCCCGCGCTCGTCATGCCCGCGGTCGCCGTATCGATCGGCGCCACGGTCGGGCGCGCGACGAGGACCGCGACGACGATGCCGACCGCGATCATCGCGGCGCCCGCGATGATCGCGATGAAGAGCATCTTGTTCGACTTCTGCCCGCCGCCCGCACCGTACGCGCCGTAGGCGTCGTTCGTCATCTCGAGCGGAGGCGGCGCGAGGATCGGCGCCGCGAGGGCTGCGCCGAACGCGCCACCACCGCTGAGGTTCATGATGTCGTCGACACGCGCGTTCGTGTCCCTCTTGTCGTCCGAGCCCATGGTCTGGCTCAGCGCGCGGATGTCGATGAGGCCCGACCCGTCACTCGTCGCCGTCGTGCGGTTCGCCGCAGCCGCCGCGGTCTCGGCCTTGCCGCCTTCGGTGAGCGCGGAGAGCGAGAAGAGCACGCTGCTCTCGTTGCGCTGACCGGTGAGCTTCTGCTCTTCCATCGCGCCGCCACCACCACTGCCGTGCATGGCGGCCGCTCCCGTCGGAGCGCTCGTCATCACTTCTTCTTCGCCGCCTGCGCTCGCCACGTTGCCGAAGAGATCAGCGCCCTGCCCGCGACCCCCACCGCGCCGTGCGGCCGAGGCGGCAGCGACCGGCGCTGCGTAGGCCGGCTCGGGTGCGTGATAGCCGTTGCCGTTACCGCTGGCTCGCGCGTCCGCCGAATTGCCGGCAAACGGGGACTCGACCGCGCCTGCCACCTCGTTGGACGAGAACAGCGCGCCTGCGCCGGTATTCGCGGCCGGTGGGATCGACTGCGGCGCATCGCCGAAGTCGCCGTCGTGCAGCGAGTGCGCGATGCCGCGCGCAGCGCCGGCGGGGGCGAGCTTCACGGCTCCGAAGAGCTGCTCAATCTCGCGCAGCGGCAGCCAGTCGGCCATGCCGTCCTTCCAGCAGTAGGTCTCGTCGTTCACGACGCCCGTGCGGTACTCGGCGACGATCTCCTGACCGGTCATCGTCCGCTGGTCGCCGTCTGCGACGTTGACCGTCCACGAATCGTTCGCCTGACCCGCGTAGTCGAAGACGTTCGTGTCCTGGTTGTCTTCGGCGGGACGCGTCTCGTTCCCGTTGATGACGATCGTCGCGCTGCACTTCTTGCAACGGATCTTGACGACCTTGCCGAGGACCTTCTCGTC
>JAYTOQ010000340.1:0-5273 GCA_043747665.1 Polyangiaceae bacterium
TTGCGGGTGGCGCGCTGGCCCTTCGTGCGCGGCGTGAGCAACACCTCGAGATGCAACGTGTCCCTCGGCAGCTTGAGCGCCGGATCGAGCGAGCCGATCTTCACGTCCACGTGATCGCTGTCCGGGTCGACGGGGGCGCTGGATTTCGAGCCTGGCTTGCGTGTCTTGTCGACGTCCTCACCGCGCTTCACGACGTCGCGCAGTCCCTGCGTCCACTGCTCGCCGGGCTCGTCGAGCTCGAACATCACCCACGGGAGGAGGGCGCTGCGCGCTTGCGCGACGACGCGCGCTTCGTCCGCCGGGCGCGCGGTGTCCAGCGCTGCGAGCGCCTTCTCGGCGCCCTCGCGCCCTCCTGCGATGCCGGCGGCGAGCACCAGCGGACCGCCGGTGAACACCAGCGACTCGATGCGGCCGCGCAGCGCGCGCGTCTTCTCGGGGAGGTGTCCGTCCTGCACGAGGCTTCGCTCGAGGTCGTCTCCGAGCACCTTCCGGAGCGGGGCGAGATCCTCGGCGAGCGCGCCGGTCGTGTAGAGCGCGACGATCGAATCGCCAGGCAGCCGGTAGAACGCAGCCGGCGGTGGCGCGGGTCTCGTGCGCGGAACGAGCGCGCGCGCAAGCAGCGACTCACGGCCGGAAAGCCGTAAATCCAGGGCGATTTCGAGATTGGAGGCCTCGAAGCGAAGGTCCACGTCGACGCGGTCGAGCTCGCCGACGAACCGCTCGACGAGCTCCGCCCCGAGCCGCGCCGAAGCCGCGTCTCCGATGGCCTTGGTCGTTCCGTCACGCTTTTCGCGCAGGACATTCCCCGGCAGCGAGAGGCGCGCGTCGCCGTCGAGCGGCTCCGCTGCGACGTTGCGCGCGAGATACGCCGCGGACGCGCTGAGTGACGCCTCGTCCGAAGCGCAAACCAACCGCGTGGTCGCGCGACCGGCTGCGGCGGTGAATGCGCAGGCGCTCATCCGGCCCGCGTCGGCGACCCCGTCGTCGGGCTTCCCGATGTGAACGAGACCCCCCTCCTCGCGGAGCACGAGGCCCTCGCCGAGCTTCGACTCCGCGTCCTGCTTGACCGCCATCGACACCACGAACGTCGGCGCCGACGTGCTGCCGAGGCTCACGACATCCATCGGCTGCGCGAGATCGATGATGTTGCCGAGCCGCCGCCCGAGGAGGAGCGTCGCGAGCTGCAGCGGATCGATCCCCGAGGCCGCCGCTGCCACACTGGGCGGGAGGATCGACACCACCTCACGCAACAGCTGCTCGGGATCGTTCACCCGGATGAGCAGCGTGAGATCCTCGGGCGCTCGCGGCGCCGCGTCGATGCGCGCTGCGGGAGGCGGTTTGGGCGCGGTCGCGGAACCGATGGCGAGCGGTGCTGAGGCACCGCGGTCGGGGATGGGCGCAGGGCCGCAGCCGACGCACGACAGCCAAAGGAGGAGCGCAAGACCGCGTGCCGACGAGCGTTTCATGTGCTGCGATCTCCCGTTTGCCACCGTACCGTCACATGTTGGACCCACAAGACGTCACAAACTGGCTAGATTCAGCCGCGAACATGACGCACCTGTCCCCCCCGACCGCTTCGACTGCGCCCGCCTGTACGGGAAAGGCGTCTTCCTGATGGGCCTTCAGGACGTCATCCGCTTCTTGCTCCCCAAGGAAGATCACTTCTACGACTTCCTCGAGCAGCAGGCGAAGGTCGCGCACGAGGGCGCCAAGGCACTCGCCAAGTTCACGGACAACGGGCACACCGCCGACGAGGCACGCGCTGCCGTCCAGAAGTGCGAGCACGAGGGCGACGCCATCGTCCACGCCATGGAAGAAGCGCTCGCCAAGACCTTCGTGACCCCGATCGATCGCGAGGACCTGCAGCGGCTGTCCTCCGAGCTCGACAACGTCCTCGACCTCACGAACGGCGCCATCCGCGCCTGCACCATGCTCGGCGTCGAGCACCCGACCGAGCCGATGAAAGCGCTCGTGAAGATCCTCGTCGATTGCACGCATCGCATCGACGTCGTCATGCCGAAGCTGCGCAAGCATCAGTACGCCGAGATCGTCGCCTGCACGCGCGAGCTGCGCAAGGTCGAGAAGGAGGCGGACACCGTCTATCGAGAGGCCATCTCGTCGCTGTTCAAGGACAGCACCGTCGACGCCAAGAAGCTGATCCGCGAGAAGACCGTGCTGGAGGACCTCGAGAACGCCGTCGACCAGTGCGATTCCATTGGGGACATCCTCGCCAATCTGGCCATCAAGAATGGTTAGTCTGCTCGTCTGCGTCATCGTCGCAGCGATCATCTTCGACTTCATCAACGGCTTCCACGACGCTGCCAACGCCATCGCCACCGTCGTCTCGACGGGCGTCCTTCCGGTGCGCACCGCGGTCATGATCGCCGGCGTCTTGAACTTCTTCGGCGCCGTCACCGGCACCGCCGTGGCCAAGACCATCGCCTCGGGCTTCGCGAATCCGGCCATCGTCACACAGAGCGTCGTTCTCGCCGCGCTCATCGGCGCGTGCATCTGGAACCTGATCACCTGGTGGTACGGCATCCCGTCGAGCTCGTCGCACGCGCTCATCGGTGGCCTCGCTGGCGCGGTGGTCGCGAAGGCAGGCCTCTCGGCGTTCAAGTGGACCGCGCTCTACCAGAAGGTCCTGGTCCCGCTGGTCTTGTCGCCGCTGATCGGGTTCACGTCGGCGTTCATCATCATGATCGCCCTCTACTGGTTCGTCCGCAGGCGTACGCCGAAGGTCGTCAACCAGGGCTCGCGCCGCCTCCAGCTGGTCTCCGCATGCATGATGGCCTTCGCGCACGGCTCCAACGATGCGCAGAAGTCGATGGGCATCATCACCCTGGCGCTGCTGGCGTTCGTCGCGGCCGGTCACGCCGGTGGGTTGCCGCACTGGATGCTGCCGCACAAGGACGGCGTCCCGATGTGGGTCGTGATCGCGTGTGCCGCTGCCATCGGCGCGGGCACGATGGCGGGCGGCAAGCGCATCATCAAGACGATGGGCACGAAGATCATTCGCATCCAGCCCATCCAGGGCTTCGCCGCCGAGACCGCAGGCGCACTGACCA
Source organism: Polyangiaceae bacterium (assembly GCA_043747665.1). GTDB lineage: Bacteria > Myxococcota_A > Polyangia > Polyangiales > Polyangiaceae > Labilithrix. The sequence goes on from JAYTOQ010000340.1 coordinate 3,069, forward strand.
TCCTCGGTGCGAGTCAGTTCGGCGTTCCCGTCTCGACCACGCACGTCATCAACGCGTGCATCATGGGCGTCGGTGCGAGCAAGCGCGTGAGCGCTGTTCGGTGGGGCGTCGCCGGCAACATCCTCACCGCGTGGGTGCTCACGCTGCCGCTCAGCGCGGCGCTGGCATGGACAACGATGAAGATCCTCGCGGTCCTCGTCACCGAGGCGTGATCGGCGCCGTCACTGCTTCGGCGACGGTAACGGCTTCGGCGGGATCGGGGGCTTCGGGATCGGCTGCTTCACGACCAGCGGCTTCTTCGTCTTGCCCGCATCGGTATTGCCGGCGTTGCCGCCGTCAGCACCCGCGCCTGTGCCGGTCGTGATCGCCGGCTCGAGGAGCTTGCCGCTCGCCATGTCCACGGTGCCGACCTGCCACCGCTCGTCGGGGTCGCGATGCTTTCGATCGCACGTTTCACCGGTCCGCGCCCCGTCGAAGTAGAGCTGAACGCAGACGAGTGGCCCCTTCTCGATGCGCTCGTCGGTGTAGAGGACGTCGAGCGAAAGGAGCTTCTCGGAGGCCTTGATCCGCATGTGCGTGTACGCGCTTCGCGTCTTCACCTCGCAGAGATCGGGACGCGGCGTGTCGAGCGAGCACTCGTTGGTCACGGGCTTCTTCTTCGCGTCGAGCGTCTCCTCGGTCGCGCGCAGCTTCACGCGCGGGAAGGTGTCCGGGTCGTCGCTCGCGTCGAAATTCGTCCACACGAGCTGCACCAGCACGTCGCGCGTCTTCGGGGGCAGCACGTCGATGGTGGCCGCCGCCTGCGTCTTCCGTCCGGCCTCGTCGGTGGCTTCGGCATGGACAACGTACGCGCCGTACACGTCGATGGCGAAGGTCCCCCGCGCGGGGCCCTTCGTGTACGACAGCTTCGAGGACGAGCCGCCGGGGAGCTGGCCGAGGGTGAGCGCGCTGTCGACGAGCGCGAATTTGCCGCGCGTCTCCGAGCTCATCTCGCAGTCGATGTTGTCGCCGGGTTGCGCGACGAGCTTGGGAAGCCACTGCGGAGTGTCGTTGAGGCGGCACTTGACGCCCACCGCCGGCGGCTCGCCGCACGAATCGGCGCGCTCCTCCTCTATGTAGATCTTGAGCGGCTTGTCGATACGCGGGGCGACGACGGCGTCGAAGGGAGTGCGCTCCAGCTTCGGCGAGCAGTTTTCGCCGGTCTTCGTCTCGCGGATCCAGACGTGCACCGCGTCGCCGGTCTCGACCACCTTCTGGACCTGGAGCTGGACGGTGTCCTTCGCCTCGGCCACCGCGAGGAGCAGCATCGAGGTCTTCGTGTCGAGCGTCGAGGGCATCGGCGGCGCGTTGCCTCCGGGCCACGCGTTGGTCCAGTCCTCCTGGCCACGCACGACGTAGTAGCCGGGGCGAAGGCCGACGTAGGCCTCCTGGCCGCCGCGCCGCGTCTTCACCGAGTCACCGCGGATCGCCTGCTGCGATCGCTCTCCGGGCGCCAGGTGCACGACCGTGATGGCTGGGCTCGCGCCGCAACCGCCGTTCAGGACGGCGGCGGGTCCGAGGACCGCGGTGCACAGCGCAAGGACAGCCAGGCAAGACGTGCGCCTCATCGAGCGCGATGATACAGCGACGACACGACGATGATCACCGATCGTATGACGGCCAAGGTCCTTGGATACATCGTGCTCCTGATGGCCGTCCTGGTCGTCTCGACGTGCTTCGTCTTCGCGCGACCCGAGACCCGCTCCAACCTGCGTTTTGCGACGGTGGTGCTGGTCAGCTCGATCCCGATGTTCGTCGCCGGCGCGCTTCTCTTGCGAAAAGCCTCGCGCATGAAGGACGAGGACGACGAGACACCGGCGAAATAGCGGCTTTTCAGCCGGCGATTGGCGATCAGAACGTGCGCAGGCCGAAGCCGATCGGGACGAAGAGCACGTCGTTGTCGGTGGGGCTCGCGAAGAAATAGCCCGGATGGGCCGACAGTAGCCACTGGCCGTAGGGCTTCGTCAGCACCGCGACGCTGATCTCGAGCGTCGGACAGAACACGTAGTCGGTGTCGAAGCGCCGCTGCTCGTCGCCGGTCGGGTTGAACGCGCCGGGCAGGAGAGCCCGGCCGCCCATGAACGCGCCTCCGATCCAGACGGAGTCGAGGACACGGTAGGACATGGCGATGCCGGCGGCCATGAGCACCGTCGCGGGCGCGCCCTT
>JAYTOQ010000341.1:0-5235 GCA_043747665.1 Polyangiaceae bacterium
GCGCGCGTGCGGTAGACGTGCGCGACGGCGAGCGGGTCCTCGTCTTGACGCGCTTCGTGATACCCGACGGGGTGCTTCCGCGACTGCTCGTACGCGGCATCGATGGTGCGAAGAAGGTCGTCCGAGGAGGGGTAGTTGCCGGCCTCCATGAGAACGCACGCGGCGCGCGTGAGCGCGATGAGATGCGGGGCGCTGAGCGTGCCCGCCGAGCTCACGTCGCAAAGATCGTCGACGGAGCGATGCAGCCCGCCTTCGTCACCGAGTCGCGCTGCAGCCTCCACCGCCTCGCCCGCGGCGAGGAACCAGCGTCGTCCACCGCGCGGGAGGAGCTCGAGGGCCTGCACCGCGCACTCCTTCGCCGCGACGTTCTCGCCGCGCCAGCGATGCGCCTCGGCCTTGCGGAGCGCGAGCCGTCCCAGGACCTCTCCCTCGGCGCCGCATGCGATGCCGGCGTCGGCGCGCTGGAGGCACGCCGCGAGATCGTTGCCTTCGAGCGCCTGCGCCGCTGCGCGACGGTAGAACGTGATCGCGCGCTTTCGCTCGCCGCCGCGCTCGAGATGCTCCGCGAGCACCACCGCCTCGCTCTCGCCGACCTTCTCGAGCCACTGCGCCGCGAGCTTGTGCCCGATCGCGCGGTCCTTGTCGGTGAGCATCGAGTACGCCGCCTCGGCCACGAACGCGTGTCGAAAGACGTACTCCTGCTCGCCGCGGAACTTGGTCTCCTCGCGACGGCTCACGATCTCGCGCACGCAGAGCTCGTCGAGCCACGCCGTGACGTGCGCGTCGTTGTCCTCGCCGGCGAGCAACGCGACGACACCGCCGCGCCAGAACGTCTGACCGAACACGCTCGCCGCACGCAGGACTCGGCGCGCCTCGGGCTCGAGAGCCTCGAGCCGCGCCTGAACCATCGCGAGGACAGTCTCGGGCAGCGCCATCGGCGCGAGGCTGTTCCGCGGCCGCCCGTCTCCGCTCGCTCGCGCGGGCGAGTCGCTCATGACGCCGCCGGTCACGCCGAGATCGCGCGCCGGAACTCCGACCCACGACATCGATACCGACCGAATCAGCTCCTCGAGAAAGAACGCATTGCCACCGGCGGTGGTGACAATCTGCGAGACGATTTCCTCGGTGGTCGTCTCGCCGAGCACTTGCCGCACCAGCTTCTCGCTCGCCTTCTTCGAGAGCTCCTTGAGGCGCAGCTCTTGGACGCCGCGCTCGGCGAAGATGTCGGGGAAGAGGTCCTTCACCTCGGGCCGCGCGAGCGCGAGGACCATCAGCGGCTTGTCGTGCACGGCGCGAAGCGCGGAGTCGATGAACTTCACGCTCGGGAGATCGCCCCAGTGGAGATCCTCCAGCACGAGCACCACCGGCTGCCCCGAGCACTCCGCGAGGAGCCAGTCCTCGAAGGCGCGACGCATCTGATCGCCCATCAAAATAGGGTCGTGGCGCGCGGCGCGGAGCTGGACGTCGTCCTCCTCGGGCATGGACACGCCGAGGATCTCCGCGAGGAACTGCGTGACGCGGAGCTGGTCCTTGTGCGGGACCTGACGCGAGACGCGCGCGCGGATCTTCTCGCGCTGCACCCGCGGCGGCTCGCCGTCCTGCGCGCCCGCCGCGGCGCGGATGATCTGCGCGAGGAGCCCGAACGGTGAGCCGGCGCGCATAGGATCGCCGCGGGTCGTCCACACCTCGTGCGGATCGCCGCGATGATGCAGCATGCGGAGAAGCTCGTAGCGGAGGCGTGACTTGCCGACGCCGGCCGGCGCCGTGACGAGGACCACGCGCGCCACGTCGTCGGCGACCACCTCGGCGAAGACGCCCTCGAGCATGACGAGCTCGCGCTCGCGGCCTACGCAAGGCGTGGGCTTGCCGAGGAGCATGCGCCCTGCGTCGACCGCTGCTTGCTCGCCCACCAGCTCGAGGCCGGACGCGTCGCTCTTCACGGTGAACCGCGAGTCGAGGAGGCCGGCCGTCACCTCGTCGACGTGAATGGGCTGCTTCTTCCCCGATGCCAGGTGCGCGACGTCGTCGTCCTGACACGCCTTGAGCATGCGAATGGCGCGATCGACGGCGTCGCCGATGGGCACGCGCTCCTCGAGCACGGCGCGGCCCGTGGCGAGGACCATCGGCGCGTTGGGCGCAGCGACGCGCATGGCGAGCACGCAACGAGCGGCGCGCGTCGCTTGATCCGTGGCGCTGTGACGACCAGGCAGCGTCACGACGATCATGCCGCTGGGCAGCGATTCGAGCTGCGCGCCGAAGGGCTGGACGGCCGCGCGTAGCTTCGACGACAGGGATTTCAGGCCCTGCCAGGTGCCGTCGACGATCGTCGACTCCTCCTCGCTCTCGGAGTGCGAGTGCGACGCGACGGCCACGACCGAGACGAGGCGCTGCTCGCCACGCGTGATCACGTCGGCATGAACGCTGGTCTCGCGCGTGACGAGCGTGCCCACGGCATCGAGCGAGCCGAGCGCCGCGAGCTCGGCTGCGACGACGCCGCCGTCGGTGGGACGCTGCATGGGATCGCGCGAGAGCATCCGTGCGAGGAGATCGTCGAGCGCCGCGGGGACGTCCTTCCGGATGTCGCGCACGCGCGGCGGGGCCTCGAAGAGCATCTTGGCGAGGATGGCGATCTCGTCGTCACCGGCGAACGCAGGAAGGCCCGTGATGCACTTGAACAGGACGGCACCGAGCGCGAACACGTCGGCGCGTGCGTCGAGCTGCTTCGTGCCGCGCGCCTGCTCGGGCGACATGTAGCCGAGCGTGCCCAGCATGACGCCAGTGTTGGTGATGGCGCTCGCGCCGAGGCCCATGCGTGCGATGCCGAAATCGATCAGGGCGGGGCGATCGAAGTCGGTGTCGCGAAGGAGCAGGTTGCCGGGCTTGATGTCGCGATGGATGATCCCCTTGGCGTGCGCGACGGCGAGCGTCTCGGCGATGCGCGTGACCATCTTCACGCTCTCGCCCATGGTGAGGCCGACGCGCGCGAGGCGCTTGCCCAGCGTCTCGCCGACGATCCACTCCATCGCGAGGAACGGCATGCCGTCCTCGGTCTCGCCGTGCGCGACGTGCTTGACGATCCCCGGGTGACTCAGCTTCTCGAGGATGCGCGCCTCGCGATAGAGGCGCTCCTTGTGCTCGCCCGCGTCGCGCCCGTAGAGGACCTTGACCGCGACGATGCCGCCGCCGCGCAGATCGGTGGCGCGGAACACGGCGGACATGCCGCCGGCGCTGACGCGACGCTCGATCTCGAAGCGCTGCGCGATGGTGGATCCCGGCTCGATCACTCCGCCAGGATCATAGCCGCAAATCGATCAGGGCTGCTTGTACGTCAGATACCAGTCCTTCACCTCGACGCCCTGCTCCTTCAGGCGCTTCTCGACGCCCTCGGCGGTCACCGGGGCCGGGACGATGACCTTGTCGCCGGGCTTCCAGTCGGCCGGTGTGGCGAGGCCCTTCTCCGAGTTGAGCTGGAGGGCGTCGACCAGGCGAATCACCTCGTCGATGCTGCGGCCCGTGGTGAGCGGGTAGTAGATCATCGCGCGCATCGTCTGGCTGGGATCGATGATGAAGACGCAGCGCACGGTGGCGGTCGTCGACGCGCCGGGATGGATCATGCCGTAGAGCTGGGCCACCCGCGTATCGAGGTCGGCGATGATCGGATACGTGATCTGGACGGCGAAGTTCTTCTCGATGCTCTGGATCCACGCGAAGTGGGAATAGATGCTGTCGATGCTCACGCCGATGAGCTGGACGCCGCGCTTGTCGAACTCGCCCTGCTTCGACGCGAAGCTCGCGAGCTCCGTGGTGCACACGGGCGTGAAGTCGGCGGGGTGCGAGAAGAGCACCACCCACTTGCCCTTGTAGTCGCTGAGCTTGATCTGCCCCGTGGTCGCCGTGGCCGTGAACTGCGGCGCGGGCTCGTTGAGGCGCGGCAGCGAGAGGTACGCGGGGACGGGCTCGTTCATGCTGGTCGAGAAGTAATGGCGTGGTCAGGATGCGTCAATGCGGCGGAGACCGCTCGCCGAGCACGTCGGCGGGGGCGCCCTGAGCCACGACGAGCCCATTTTTCAGCACGATCACCAGGTCGGCGATTCCGCGGACGACGGCGGGCTCGTGCGTGACGATCACCATGGTGGTGCCCTCCTCGGCGAGGCCGTCGAGTACCTTCACCACCTCGGCCTTGCGCTCGGGATCGAGCGCGGCCGTCGGCTCGTCCAGAAGGAGCGCCGCCGGCTCCATCGCGAGCGCGCGGGCGATGGCCACGCGCTGCTGCTCGCCGCCCGAGAGCTCACGCGGGAAGGCCTCACGGCGATGCGAGAGCCCGACCTTGTCGAGCAGCGCGACAGCGCGCGCGCGTGCGTCGCTCTTCGAGAGCCCTCGCACGTGGATCGGCGCTTCCATCACATTGGCGAGCGCGCTCATATGTGAGAACAGGCCGTAGTGCTGGAAGACCATGCCGACCTGCAGGCGGATGCGCTGCAGCGTCGCGGGCGTCACGTCGAGGTTGCCGACGCGAATGGTGCCCTCATCGAAGGTCTCGAGGCCGTTGATGCAGCGGAGCAGCGTGGATTTCCCGCAGCCCGAGGCGCCGACGATGGCGGTGACCTTGCCGCGCGCGAAGCGCACGGTGACGCCGTCGAGGACGGCGCGACCGTCGAAGCGCTTGGTGAGCTTGTCGACGACGATCATGCGGCGTCCTCCTCGTTGCGCTCGCCTTCGAGCTTCCGTTCCAGGCGCCGCGCCAGGAGGCCGAGCGGATAGCTCATCGCGAAGTAGAGCGCCGCGCAGGTGAGCCCCGGGCCCACCCAGGTGCGCACGTCGACGGCGCTGATGGTCATCTGCTTCGTGAGCTCCACGACGGTGATGACGCTCACGAGCGAGCTGTCCTTGAGAAGCGCGATGAAGTCGTTGGTGACGTTTGGAATGGCGTGACGGATGGCCTGCGGCAGCACCACGCGACGGAGCGCCAGCGAGCGCGTCATGCCGAGCGAAAGCGCCGCTTCCATTTGCGTCTTCGGCACGGCCTGCATGCCCGCGCGATAGACCTCTGCCTCGTAGGCCGCGTAGTTCATGCCGAGCCCGATGATGGCGGCGGTGAGCGCGCCCAGCTTCAGGACCGGCGCGAGCCCGTAATAGAGGAGGTAGAGCTGCAGCAGCACCGGCGTGCCGCGGTAGATTTCCACGTAGGCGCCGGCGAAGAGGCGCGCCGGGCTGCCTCCGTACATCCGTACGAGC
>JAYTOQ010000342.1:0-9679 GCA_043747665.1 Polyangiaceae bacterium
GCGGCCGGCGCAGCAGCTTCGCTCCGAAGCAGGCCGGGCGCGGGACCTCCGCGCTGCCCTGGATTCTCGGCGGCGTCGCGCTCCTCGTCGTGGTCGGCCTCGGAGGCGTGGTCGCGCTGATCGCCGTGGTCGGCTCGCGCGCGCCGCCGGATGCGCCGGTGGCAACGGTGGCTGCTCCGCCGAAGGTCGAAGCGCCGCCGACCGCGGTCTCGAGCGCAGGCAGTCCGCCCAGCGCAGGCACCGTGAAGGCGCCGGTGCCGACGGTGCGGACGACCGCTACGAGCAGGCCGACGGCGACGACGCCGGTGCCATTTCCGACCGTGACGGTCGCGCCCACGGCCACGGCCACGGCCACTGCCACCGCGACTGCCACCGCGACTGGCACCGCCACTGGCACCGCCACTGGCACCAACAGTGCGGGGACGGCGCTCGCGGCCTTCAATCGCACGAAGGCGCAGGGCGAGGTCGACCGGGTGGGCGCGGGCCTCGCGTCTTGCAAGCGCGCGGCTGGGCCGTTCGGCGCCGGCACCATCCGCGTGGACTTCGAGCCGGACGGCCGCGTCGGCACGCTCTCTCGACCGCCGTTCGCGGGCACCGCCGTCGGCTCGTGCATCTCGGCGCGCTTTCTCTCGATCCGGATCAGCCCGTTCCTCGGCTCGACCCAGAACATCGAGAAGGCGTTCATCATCCAGCAGTAGAGAGAAGCGCGCGCCCTCGCATGTCCCTCTCACGCCCCGCCTCGCGCGCGGCACGCCTCCCCGTCGCTGCTTCGTTTCAGTGACGCAAAACACGACGATCTCATCGACGGCGTCGAGCTCTTGCGGTGCGCAGACTGCGCCGGGGCATTCGTCCCGCGAGGGAGCGCGCACCTCCTGCTCGATCGCGCCCGCGAGGCGCCGCGGCACACGCTCTGGGAGGCCGTCCTCGCGATCCTCCACCGACTCCTGGCCCGCCCCTGAAAAAGCTTGGAAAACGATGGGATGGAGACGTCTTCGTGACGCGGTGCGCGAGCCCGCTTTGCCGTTTCGCCTGCGGAATTTTCCGCTAAGCTCCGGCCGCCCCGCCGGCTAGCGGGCAACGCATTTTCTGCGGGAGATTTCGCCTTTCGCGATCTCGGCCCGCGTACGCGGAGCGGAAGCAGCAACATGAATCCGACGATCGACATTCTGCGCGGTGAGCTCGAGCGCCTGTTCACGCTCGAGGAGATGACGTCGATGAGCGAGCGCCTGCTCGGTCTCGTCCCCGACGAGGTCGGCGGGGCGAGCGCAAAGGGCAGCTTCGCGAGGGCGCTCACGGAGCGCTGCTTCGACGGCGATCGGGTCGATGCGCTCGTCGACGTGATCCTGCACTCCCGCAAGGAGGTCGATCCCCGCGTCCGCGACATCGTCGCGCTCATGGGCAAGGAGGAGCTCGCCATCGGGCGGCAGCTCGGCGATTTCACGATCCAGAAAAAGATCGGCGAGAGCGATCTCGGGATCGTCTACCAGGCGGTCCGCGCCGACGGCGCCGCCAAGGTCACGTACGCGCTGAAGGTCCTCCGTCGCGAGGCGGCTCGCGATCGTCGCGCGGTGCACCGCTTCCTCACGGCCAATCGCCTCATCGGCACCGTCGATCACCCGGGCCTCCCGCGTCACCTCGAGGCGGGCGAGATCGAGCCCGGCGTCTTCTACGTCGCCTACGAGTACATCGACGCGCAGCCGCTGACGGCGCGTCTCGCGCGCAGCGGCGCGATGTCGTACGACGCGCTCCGCCCGCTCCTCAAGGGCATCCTCGAGCCGCTCGCCGCGATCCATCGCGCGCACCTCGTGCACGGCGACGTGAAGACCGAGAACGTCCTCGTGCAGGCGAACCCCACCGATGCGAACCAGCCGCGCGTCACGCTGATCGACTTCGGCACCGATCGCCTTCGCGTCCGTCAGGTCCAGTCGAACGGCCACACCGGTCTTCTCGCGGTGTTCGGCTCGCCGAAGACCGTCGCGCCGGAGATCGTGCGCGGCCGCGCCGCCGATCCCAAGACCGACGTCTACGCGTTCGGCGCCGTCCTCTTCGAGCTCCTCACCGGCAAGCCCGTGTTCATCCACGAGAGCGCGACCGACGCGGCGTTCGCGCACCTCTCGAGCGAGCCCGAGCCCCCGAGCACACGCGCGCCGCGTGGCCTCGTCTCACGGGACATCGACGCCTTCGTCCTCTCGCTGCTCAATAAGGATCCCGCGCGTCGTCCCAAGGACGCGACGGCGGTGCTCGATGCGCTCGAGTCGATCGGTCGCGCGTCCGCCGTGATGCGCGCCGCGCGCGGTCAAGACATCTCCGCCGAGAAGGTGCAGTCGATGATCGACAAGCTCCTGGCGGCGCCCAGCGATCGCGAAGCGGCGATCGAGCTCGAGATGGCGGTCGAAGAGGGCGCCGAGCCCGCGCGCGTCGGCGAGGCGTTCGCCGCAGCGGCTGCGCAGGTGCGCGGCGACGAGGGCAGCGAGGACGACAAGGAGACCAAGAAGGCGCTTCTCTATCGTGCCGCCCGCATCTTCGACTCTGCCGCGAAGGACAAGAACCGCGCGGAGCAGACCTACGCCGCGATCATCGCGCTCGATCCCTCGGACGAGATCGCCATGATCGCGCTCGAGGAGGCGCGCAAGGCCCTCGGCAAGTACGAGGAGCTCGTCGAGATGCTCCTCGAGAAGAGCCAGGCCGCTCCTCCCGGCGAGGATCGCGGCCGGGCGCTCGCCGAGATCGGTCGCCTCTACGCGAACGAGCTCGAGGACAACGATCAGGCCGTCGTCGCGTTCACGCAGGCGCTCTGCGAGGAGCCGTCGAACGACGAGTACGCCGCCGAGGTGGAGCGACTCTGCGAGAGTGCGCGGCAGAAGCAGTCGACGTGGCAGGAGACGCTCGACACCGTCACCGAGACCATCAAGAACTCGTTGCTATCGCCCACCGACCACTCCGCGCTGCTCGTCCGCGCCGCGCGCTGGTACGACACGCGCCTCGGGCGTGCCGACATGGCGCTCGCCGCGTACCAGCAGGTCCTCGCCGGCGATCCCGCCAACGAGGCCGCCGCCGAGGGCATGACCACCATCTACCGCCGCGCGCAGCAGTGGCCGGAGCTCACCGGGCTCCTCATGGCCCGCGCCGACGCCGCCACCACCGCGCCCAAGGCGCGCGACCTCCGTGCCGAGGCCGCCGAGTTGCTCGAGACGCGCCTCAACGACCTCGCGCGCGCCCGAGATCTCTTCGCCGCGGTGCTCACCGACGATCCCGGCCACGCCCGCGCCGGCGAGGCCATGGCGCGCATCGCCGAGCGCACCGGCGACTTCCAGACCCTCGCGCAGATCCTCGAGCGCCGCGCCGAGGCTCGCCGCGGCATCGAGAAGGCCGAGGCCCTCGCCAAGGTGGCCGAGGTCTACGAGGATCACCTCAACGATCTCGGAGAGGCCACGCGCCGCTTCGAGGCCGTGCTCGCCATCGACCCCGCGAACCTCAACGCGCTCAAGGGCCTCGATCGCATCTTCAACCGCAACGGCCAGTACCGCGAGCTGCTCGAGGTCCTGCAGCGCCAGATCGACGTCGCGGCCACGCCGCGCCAGAAGATCAACCTCTACGAGCGCATCGCGGGCCTGCACGACGAGGAATTCCTCGATCACGCGAAGGCCGCGGAGGCGCTCGAGGCGATCCTCGCCATAGACGGCTCCAACGACGGCGCGCTCACCGCGCTCGCCCGTCACTATCGCGCGCTCCACAAGTGGGAGCCGGTCGTCGCGCTCTATGACAAGCACGCTGCCGTCACCAGCGACGAGAATCGCAAGATCGAGCTCTACCTCGCCAAGGCCCGCACGCTCGCCGAGCAGGTGGGCTCACCCGAGCGCGCCACCAAGGCCTACGAGCAGATCCTCGTCGCTCAGCCCTCGCACGCCAGCGCGCTGGAAGCGCTCGCGCACCTCCGCGAGATGAGCGGCGACTCGCACGCCGCGCTCTCCGCGGTCGAGGCGCTCGCCAACAAGGCGGCCACGCCCGAGGCCAAGGCCGAGCAGTGGATGCGCGCCGGTCGTCTGCTCGAGACGCGCGGCGACAAGGACGGCGCCATCGAGCGCTACAAGATCGCGCTCGACGCAAACCCCAAGGACACGTCGGCGTCGTCGGCGCTCCGCAAGGCGTACGCGCATCGCGGCGACTGGCTCAGTGCCATCGGCCTCGTCGAGCGCGAGCTCACGCACGCCGAGGGCGATCTCGCGAAGGCCCGGCTCCACGCCGAGCTGGCGAAGATCTACCACTCGCAGCTCGTCGACCCCGAGAAGGCGGAGGTCTCCGCGAAGAAGTCGATCTCGCTCGACTCTTCGAACGCCGACGGCCTCATGGTGCTCGGCGATCTCGCGTTCGAGGGCAACCGCCTCATCGAAGCCACGAAGTACTACGAGAGCCTCGTCGGTCGCACCGGCGTGCTCCCCAAGGAAGACGCGGTCCGCGTGCTCGTCCGCTTCATCGAGGCGTTCGGAAAGACGCAGCCGAAGCCGTCGCAGCCGGCCACCTCGACGACCAACCTCGGCGGCGTGGACGGAGGCGCTCCGTCGAGCCGCATGATTCAGGCGGCGCCGCCGTCCGGCCCCGCCAGCGCAGGTCGCATCTCGGTCGCGCCGCCCAGCATGGGCAGCATGCCGCCGCCGCCCGTCACAAACCCGCGCATGCTCGCCGCCGTCGATGCCCTCCAGGCGCTCGCGCCCCAGGACGTCGACGCGCTCGCCCGCGCCGCCAACGCGCTCTTCGAGTTCGGCGATCCGCACAGCGCGTATCGCATGCACAAGGACCTCTTCGAGAAGTACGGCGCGGTCCTCGTCGGCTCCGATCGCGCCGAGGCGCTCTACCACCTCGGCGAGAGCGCACGTCGCTCCGGTGAGCTCGAGGCGGCCATCGCGCCGCTGCGAGAGGCCACCAGCATCGATCCCTCGAACCCGCGTCCGTTCCGGTCGCTCGCCAAGATCTACGACGAGAAGGGCGACTTCGCCGCCTCGACGGCGGTTCGCCGCGCGCGGCTCCAGCTCGCCGTCGGTCAGGAGCGCTTCGAGCTGCTCCTCGAGATCGGCGACGTCATGTTCCAGAAGCAGAACGACCGCGTCGGCGCGTCGAAGGCTTACAGCCAGGCCCTCGAGGAGAAGCCCGACGATCGCCGCCTGCTCACCAAGCTGATGCAGCTCTACTCGGAGGAGAAGGACTGGGCGAAGCTCGTCGACGTCGTCCTCCGCCTCGCCGACTTCGTGGAAGACACGAAGCAGCGCGCGAAGTACATGCATACTGCAGCGACCATCGCTTCGAAGCACCTCGGCAAGGTCGATCAGGCGATCGAGTTCTACGGCAAGGTCCTCGAGCTCGATCCGGACAACGCCAAGGCGCTCGAGGAGGCCATCGAGCTGCATCGCGGCAAGGGCAAGCACCACGACGTGGAGCTGCTCCTCAAGAAGCAAATCGAGCAGGCCAAGACCACGGCCGACCGCGACAAGCTCGTGAAGGTCCTCGACCAGCTCGGCGAGCTCTATCAGAAGAACCTCAACGAGCCCGAGCTCGCCATCGATGCGTTCGAGGCGGCACAGGCCTTCGACCCGGAGGACCGCGCGCGCGCCGAGAAGCTCGGCGAGCTCTACGCGCTCGATCCCAAGCAGTACCTCGACAAGGCCATCAAGTCGCAGACGCAGATCCTCCGGCGCAACCCGTATCGCGTCGAGAGCTACAAGCTGCTGCGCAAGCTCTTCACGGACGCGAAGAAGGCCGACGCGGCGTGGTGCCTCTGCCAGGCGCTCTCCGTGCTGCGCCTCGCCGAGCCCGACGAGGAGCGCTTCTACAAGAAGCACCGCGGCGAGAGCGCTGCGCCCGCGCAGTCTGCGCTCGACGAGGCCGCGTGGACCCGCCTCATGCACTGGGACCTCGATCCCCTGGTGACGCGCATCTTCGCGATCATCCAGCCCACCATCATCCGCACGCGCACGCAGCCGATCGAGGCGATGGGCTACGACCCGCGCTACGCGATCGACTGTTCGCTGCATCCGTACCCGGTCTCGCAGACGCTCTTCTACGTGGGCGGCGTGCTGGGCATGGCGCCGCCGCTCGTGTTTCAGAACCCGAACGACCCGGGCGCGCTCGGCATGGTGCACGCGCGCACTCCTGCCATCGTGCTCGGTCGCGCGGCGTTCGAGAACGCGCCGGCCAACCAGTCGATGGCGTTCATCGCCGGTCGCCACATGGCGTACTTCCGTCCCGGGTTCTACGTCCGTCACCTCGTGCCCACGGGCACGGGCCTGAAGGCGTGGCTCTTCGCGGCGATCAAGCTCTGCGTCCCGCAGTTCCCGGTCTCCGTGGATCTGCAGGGACAGGTGGCGGACGCGATGGCCGCGATGGCGCAGGACTTCCACGGCGCCGCGAAGGACCAGCTCGCGAGCGTGGTCTCGAAGCTCCTCCAGGCGGGCGGCGCGCTCGATCTGAAGAAGTGGGTGGCGTCGATCGACCTCACCGCCGATCGCGTGGGCTTCCTCCTCGCGCACGATCTCCAGCTGACGACGGAGGTCATCCGCGGCACCGAGGAGTCCTCGAGCGCGCCGGTGAAGGAGCGCATGAAGGACATCGTTCTCTTCAGCGTGAGCGAGGAATACTTCGCCCTCCGCGAGCAGCTTTCGGTCACCGTCGACACCTGACGCACCAGACGACGGCGAGCTTCGGATCTTGGTGGTACGCGGCCGAAGGAAGACATCTTCCTTTGGGCTGATTTATCGGCGTTTGTGCGCGGGTAGCCTTGCGCGACCCCCACCCGGATGGCAAGGCTCGGCTCATGCCTGCTTATCGTCTTGGCGCGGTCGATCGGGTTGCGGCTTCTCGGCCCGAGGCGCTTCGGCGCGAGAGCCAGGTCGTCGCGGTGCTGCCCGCGGAGGAGCGTCGGGCCCTCGCCAGGAACGCCTTCGAGACGGGCGAGGCGCTCCTCGCACGCGGCCTCCTCGAGCAGGCCGGTGAGCGCTTCCAGACCGCCGCGCGCGCCTTCGACGCGCTCGGCGACGCCGCGGGCGGCGCGCAGGCGCTCCTCGGCCTCGGCCGCGTGCTGCTCGGTCTCGAAGATCCGATCTGCCGCGAGGTCCTCGAGGACGCCGGTACCTGGCTCGAAGATCTCGGCGACGAGGCCGGCGTGCGCGAGGTCGACACCCTCTTGCGCGTGGCCGAGCGCTCGATCGACGAGTCGCCGCGATCGTTCCACGCCATCCCGACCCACGACGTGCCGCAGACCGGCGCCGTTCGCGGGTCGAGCGCGCCGCCGCCGTCCGTCGCCGTGCGGAAGTGAGCGCGCGCCGCTCAGGCGCTCCGAAGAACGCTCCGAAGAACGCTCAGAAGATCATGCCGTCCTGAACGTAGATGCCCACCGGAAAGCCTGGGTTGGCGGCCGACGCATCGGGTGAGTACGCGACGTCGATGCGGAAGAGCGCGGCGGTGTCCCAGATCATGAACGCGCCCGCGCCGACGCCGTACTTGAGGCCGATGCCGGTTCCGTCGCGCGGATCGTCGAACGTGTAGTTCGTCCACACGCGGCCGGTGTCGAAGAACTCGTTCGTCCCGATCTGGAAGCGCGAGCCGAACGCCCTGACCGCCCCGTGGACGCGTCGCAGCTCCATGTTGCCGATGGCCTTCACGAGGCCGGAGTAGCGGCCATTGGGGATGCCGCGGACGCTCTCCGCGCCGCCGGGTAAGTCGTCGGGATCGAACGCGCCACCCTGCGACAGATCGTAGAACGGCACGTTTCCCGCCATGAGGTCGACGATGATGCGACCGGCGAGCACGAACGAGCCGGGGAGGGGCACGTACTTACGCACGATGATGTTGAGGCCTGCCCAGTAGACGTGGCTGTCGGTGGGCAGCGCTCCGGAGAGGCGCAACGCCGCGAGGTGATACTCGCCCTTCCGCGTGAAGACCTCGTCGTCGCGCGTGTCGTACAGGAAGCCTTGGTTGACGGTGGCGATGCCCAGCGGCTCGAGGCCGCGAATCAACGGAGTGCCGTCGTCCCTGCGCGTGGCAGCGTCGATGGCGAGCTTGCTGTCGGCATACGCGCGTGGTCGCAGGTAGCGCAGCTGCCAGCCGTACATCGTGCTGAAGGGGCCGCCGAGCGGAGAGCGCGCGTTGAGGCGCGTGCTGAGCTCCTCGTGTCGGAACTGATAGCGCTCGCCGACCTGACCGTTGCGATCGCTCACCAGGGGCGAGTTGTTTCCGAGCCCGAAATAGCCGGAGTTGATGGTCTTGTCATAGAAGACGCCGGGCATGAGGCGGATCTTGCCGCTGCCTCCGCCAGGGATGTCGAAGCGCATGTCGTGGCTCTGCTGCACGACCTCCGCCCCGCGCGGTCCGCCTTTCACGCTGATGGAGACGAGCCCGTCGACCTTCCACCAGTAGGGCTGGAAGCGATCGCCCTGATGGGTGATGGTCGCGGCCACGCCGAGCTGCACGCCGATGTCCGTGCTGCCGCCGATGACCGGGAAGCCTGCCCACTCGTTGTGGTCGGCCGTGTTCTCTACCTCCACGGGCTCCCCCGCATCGTCGGCGCGTGCCTCGCGGGCGAGCAGCCCGAGGGCCAACGTGTATGCCGCGAGTCGTAACGAAGGCGGCATCGGAAGGCGCGCGAGGTTAGGTGCGGCTGCGGATCGACGGCGATCGAATTCGTGTGGATCGCCGTGGAATGCGATGACGTGTTGCACTTCGCAACGCTCCGTCGGAGTCTGCCGCCGTGGCTCTCTCTCGACCCGAGCGTGCGCTCGTCGTTCTGAGCGTGCTCGTCCCGATGTTCGCTGCGCCGTGCGCCGCGCGCCGCGCGCCGCGCCTCCGGAGCCAAGGCTGCCGGACGACACCGACGTCTCGCCGCCACGCCAGCCGACCATCGCGTGCACTGCCGATCTGGTCCGCCCGGGCTCGGTGGAGATCGAGAGCGGCGCCCTGTACCGGCGTGCGGGAGGTCCGCTCCACAAGGGCGTGTGGATGTTTCCAGTGATCGCGAAGCTCACCATCGTCGAACAATTCCAGCTCCAGCTCGGGTCGAACGGCTACTCGACCACCGTGAGCCCGCCGACGGAGCGCTACATCCACTCGCCGAAGGCGTGGCTGGCCTTCGACGTCGGAGAAGAGCTCGGCATGCTCCCGTCGACGCACCCGTTCGCGACCTTCGTCGGAATGACGATCGTGCCGGCCATCTTGTGGCGGCGGACAGGCACGTGACTCAGAACGTGATCCCTTCCTGGACGTAGATTCCCAGCGGAAACCCGGGGTTCGCGGCGGATGCATCGGGTGAGTACGCGACGTTGACGCAGAGGAGCGCGGCGGTGTCCCAGATGATGAAGGGCCCGCCGCCGACTCCGTACTTGATGCCCACGCCGGCGCCGTCGCGCGGATCGGTGAACGTGTAGTCGTCCCAGACGCGTCCGGCGTCGAAGAAGGCGGTGGTGCCGACCTGGAACTTCGAGCCGAGCAGATGGAATGCGCCGTGGATGCGCCGCAGCTCGACGTTTCCGACCACCTTGATCAAGCCGGCGTAGCGACCGCGCGGGACTCCGCGTACGCCCTGCGCGCCGCCCGGCATGTCGTTGGGATCAAACGCCTGACCCTGGGAGAGATCGTAGAAGGGGACGTGCCCGGCCATGAGATCGACGATGACGCGCGTGGCCAGCACGAACGA
>JAYTOQ010000343.1:0-12810 GCA_043747665.1 Polyangiaceae bacterium
TCGCGCGCGCGATTGGCCTCGGCGAGGAGATCGCCATCGGTCTGCACGCCGTCGGTGAGGATCACGGCACGGCGCAGGTAGCCCGACGGATACTGGCCGTAAGCGAGCTGCATGGCGCTCGCGAGATCGGTGGCGGCGCCGAGGCCGGTGCGCTTGCCGGCGTTCGCGGCGTTGGCCGGATCGTTTGGACCCGAGGTGGGCGGCAGATCATGCCGCTCGAGCACCGGAGCTTCCTTCGCGTCGTCGGCGATGGCCACGACGCGCGGGCGCTTCGCGAACGTGATGACGCGCACGAGCGCGTCCTTGGGCTTGGCGTCGAGGCCCTTCTTGATCTCTGCGCGCGCGTCTTCGATGGCGGCGTCCGGCACCGACTCCGAGACGTCGACGAGATAGACGGTGCAAACCTTCTCGGTGGTCGCGGTGCGCGCGAGGCGTGAGAGACCGAGCGCGAGCAGCGCGACGAACGCGACGCGCAAGAACGCCGAGAGGATGCGCTGCGGCCACGGCAGATCGGCGAGCGACCGCCCGATCATCCAGAGGAAGAACGGCGCGAGCAGCGCCAGGCCGAGCATCTTCGGCGCGAGGAGCTCGTAGTCGGTGCCTTCCCTCTTCCACGCGAGCGTGGCGGCGCCGGGATTCAGCACGCCCTTCCAGTAGAACCAGACGCCCACGAGACCCACCACGCCCGCCGCGACTCCGAAGAGGAGCCGGCTCTTGTCGACCTCGCGACGAGCGCGCAGCGCGAGCCCCATCTCGACGAGCGAGCGCACAGCGAGGAACGCGCAGCCGAGGGCCACGAGAAGCGTGACGTAGAGCTCCGGCGTGAGCCAGTGCAGGAACCGATGACCGGCGTACCAGCCAGCGGTGACGACCGCCGCGAGGAGCGCGGCCCATAGCAGGCGTCCGCGCGTCATACGGTGATCCTCCGGTGGTAGGTGATCCACTCGATGAGCGTGAGGAGGAGCGCGGCGAGCAGCAAGTAGATCCAAAGCTCGCGTCGGACGCCGATCTGGAAGCCGCCCAGCGCGCCGGCCTTCTTGCCGTCGATGACGAGCTCCTTCACCGGCTCGATGGCGCTCTCCTCGGCGTCGAGCAGGTTCGCGGCGAACGCGCCGGTGGTGACCACCGGGCCTGCGCCGGGACCGGCGACCGCGCCGGCCATGGGATCGCTGCCTTCGGTTCCGCTCAGCTCGTAGAAGCCGGCCTTCTCGCCGAGATAGACGGCGCGTCCCTCGTGCACGGGCACGAGCACGTCGCCGCCGCCCGGGACCTTGAGGCGCGCCTGGCCGCTGTTCGACACGACGGGCACGCGCCAGACGTCACCCGTGCGGAAGCTCGAGATGTACTGCGAGTCCTCGTCGGTGAACCAGTTGATGCTGTTGAGGAGGAGCAGCGGCCACGCCACGCGCAGCGGGAGATCGCTGTCGCGCGGGTCGAAGCCCACGGCGACGAACTTGAAGCCGCCGCGCTGCCCCGCCACCAGGATCGGCCCCTGATCGCTGGCGCCCACCACCTTGTCACCGACCTCGGCGACGAGCTTGTGACCACGCGACACGTTCACGTCGTCGAGCGCGGTCCAGCGAACGATGGGGTGCTTGCGCTCGATCTTGTCGAAGCCGGGCTGCTTCAGCTCCCCTTCCACCTTCACCGGAGAGCCGGGTCCGCGCGGATCCAGGTAGATGGCATTGCCGCGCGGCGCCTGCGCCGGCGTCGCGCCGTCGAAGATCACGACGTCCTGCTTTGCGCCGCTCGGAGCGATCTTCTCGACGTAGTCCTTCGGTGAGACCACCTGCACGTCGAGGTACTCGTCGAGGAGCAGCGCGGCCTCGAGGTAGGTGTTGCCGGGCGAGACCACGAGCACCTTGGCGCGGCGCCGCTCGGGCAGGAGCGCGTAGGCGTGATCGTCGGCGGGCAGCGAGTCCTGGCTCCCGGGAAGCGGTGCGATCTTGGCCTCGAGGGTGCGGCTAGCGCCGGAGAGGTTGGGGTAGAAGCGCGGGAGGCGCTCGCCGGGCTTGAGGCGAAGCTTGGTGAGGTCGACGAGGTTGCTGTCGCCGAGGAGCGAGAGCTCTACGTCCTCCTGCTCGGCGCCGGTGTTGGTGACCTCGAGCATCACCTCGTAGCGGCTCTTGTCGAGCGGATAGCGACGCACCGAGAACGCGGTGATGCCGACGTTACGCGACGTGCTCCCGATCGCGCCGATGGGTAGGTACGTGAGCTTTACACCTTCGGGGATCTTGACCTTGCCGGCGGAGTCGACGGCGTCGCCGAGGCGCCCGTCGGACACGATGACGATCTCCGCATTTTCCAGGCCTCGCACCGAGTCGGTGGCGAAGCGGAGGGCGCGCGGGAAGTCGGCGCGCGCGTCGGTGGCCTTGATCGAATCGAGCGCGCGCTCGAGCTCGGAGGTGTCGCCGCTCATCGGCCCGAGCGGCGTGATGGCGGCGTCCATCTGCGCGACCAGCATGCGATCGGAGCCGCCGAGACCGCGAATGACCTTCTTCACCTCGTCCTTCGCGACGGCGAGGCGCGTGGGCGCGACGTCGGTGGCCTGCATCGACGCGCTGGCGTCGACGAGCACCACGAGGTTACGTCCCTTGATGAGCGTGGCGGCGGCGCGCGGATCACCGAGCGCGAACGCGAGCAGCGCGAGCAGCGCGAGCTGCACGAGGAGCGAGAGGAGCCGCTTCAGGCGCGAGAAGAGGCTCGTAGCCTCCTTGTCGCGGAGGATCTTCTCCCACAGCTTCGAGAACGGCACCGGCACGGTGCGCCGCCGCAGCTTCAGGATGTACAGCGCGGTCGCGAACACTGCGGCAGCGCCGAAGATCCCGAGCAACGTCGCGAGCGGTAGGCCGGCGAGGATCATCGCAGGAAACCGCCACGCCGGAAGACGCGCAGGATCAGCTCGTCGAAGGGCACGGCCACGTCGGCCTGGATGTAAGGAACCTGCTTTGAAGAGCAGAACCGCTCGATGTCCGAGAGGTACTCGCCGTAGGCGAGCTCGAAGCGCTCGAGCACCTTCGCGGTGACCGTGACCTCGCGCTCGTCGCCGGTCTCGCAGTCGTAGAGGAGCACGTCGCCCGCGAGCTTCGGCTTGGCCTCTTCCTTGTCGATGATGTGCACCACGAACGGATCGAACTTGTTGTAGCGGAGCACGTTGATGCCGCGCTCGAAGCCGTGCGGATCGTAGAGATCGCTGGCGAGCACCACGAGCCCGCGGCGCTTGTTCTGCGCGACGAATGACTTCAGCGCGTCCTCGAGGTTGGTCTGACCGTCGGGCCGGAGCTCCTTGAGAAAGCGGAAGACCTTGAAGATGCGCGCCTTGCCGCGCGTCGCGGGCATGCGGTTGAGCACCTTGTCCGTGGTGGACGTGATGCTCACGCGATCGAGGTTGGCGAGCCCGACGTACGCCAGCGCCGCCGCGACGCGCTTGGCGTAGCGGAACTTCTTGGCATTGGGCTCGCCGGTCGGGAATCCCATCGACGTCGACGCGTCGACGACGAAATAGATGGCGAGATCCTCTTCTTCCTCGAAAAGCCGGAGAAGGAGGCGGTCGAATCGTTGATAGACGTTCCAGTCGAGATATCGAAAATCGTCGCCTGGCTGGTAATCGCGATGATCGGCGAACTCCACTCCCGCGCCCGTCTTCTTCGTGCGTCGCTCGGCGCGCGTGCGTCCCGCAAATGCCCTCTTGCTGACGAGCGCAAGGTAATCGAGCTTTCGCTGGAAATCGTCGTCGAAGAGATCGTCGTCATTCGCCTTCGAAGACGCCGGTCCCTTTCGACCGAGCACCGTGTCGAGAAAACCCATCAGCTCAGCCCGACCTGGGCCTCCGCTTTGCTGCCGGCCTTGGTCTCGGGCAGATCCTTGATGATGGCGAGGATCACCTGGTCCGTCTTCATGCCCTCGGCCTCGCCCTCGAAGTTGAGGAGGACGCGATGGCGGAGCGCCGAGAGCGCGACCGCGCGGACGTCGTCGATGCTCGCCGCGAAGCGACCCTCGAAGAGCGCGCGGATCTTGGCGGCGAGCAGCACCGACTGCGCGCCGCGGGGAGACGCGCCGAAGCGGACGAAGCGCTTGCAGATCTCGGGCGCATCGGGGCCGTCGGGATGGGTGCCCTGCACGACGCGGATGGCGTAGTCCTGCACGTGACGCGCGACCGGGACGCGACGCACGAGGTTCTGCATGCGCAGGATGTCCTCGCGATGGAGCACCGGCGTGCGCTCGACGCGCGCGGCGCCGGTGGTCAGATCGAGGATGGCGTGGAGCTCGTCGCGGTTCGGGAAAGGCACGTGGAGCTTGAAGAAGAAGCGATCGAGCTGCGCTTCCGGGAGCGGATAGGTGCCTTCCATCTCGAGCGGGTTTTGCGTCGCGAGGACGACGAACGGCTCTTCGAGCACGTGCGTCCGCTTTCCGACCGAGACGCGATGCTCCTGCATGGCCTCGAGGAGCGCGCTCTGCGTCTTCGGCGTGGCGCGGTTGATCTCGTCCGCGAGCACGATGTTGGCGAAGATCGGCCCCTTCCGGAACTCGAAGACCTTTCCGCCTGCCGTCGTCTCGTCGATGACCGTGGTGCCGAGGATGTCGGCCGGCATGAGATCGGGCGTGAACTGCACGCGCGAGAACTGGAGGCTGAGCGCCTCGGCCAGGGTCTTGACCAGCATGGTCTTGCCGAGACCCGGTACGCCCTCGAGCAGCGCGTGGCCACCGGCGAGGAGGCACATGAGCACGCCGTCGACCACGCTCTCGTTGCCCACGATGGTCTTCGCGATTTCGTCCTTCAGCGTCGCGACGGACACTCGAAAGGCATCGACCTCTGCACGCACGTCATCCGTTTCGCTCATTCTGTGTTCCTGTCTCTGTCGTGCAAGCGATTGGCAAATAGCGTTCAGGGACCGGCGGGCGGCGGGACCGCCGGCGCCGGAGCGGCGCCACCGCCCTCTTCGCGCGGCCTGATCAACTGGAAATAACGCCTGACGTAGAATCGATATCCGCCGGGGATTTCGTCCTTGTTCAACGCCTCTTCCGCGACCGTGTGATATTCGCGATAGACCTTTTGGTATCCGCGTGAGGCGAACCCACGCTCCGCGGCGCCGAGGATGACCTCGCTGCGACTGCCGCCTTGTCCGGTGTCGTTGCCTTGGACCTGCGTGTCCTGGACGCCGACCTTCGGATTGGTGGCGCCGCCCTGCACGTTGCTGTCGTGGCCGGTGCCCCAACCGGGTCCCTTGTTGGCCTGACCGCCTTGGCCTTGGCCCTGGCCCTGGCCGCCTTGGCCCTTGCTCGCGCTGATCATCAGGATCTTCTCGCCGTTCGGTCCGAGGATCCACGTCTCGCCGCCTTGACCGCCTTGACCGCCTTGGCCCTGGCCCTGGCCCTGGCCTTGGCCCTGCCCCTGACCCGGTTGCGAGCCGCCGGCCTGCTGGCCGCCCTGCTGGCCCTGACCCTCCTGGCCCTGACCCTTCTGGCCTTGACCTTCCTGGCCTTGACCTTCCTGGCCCTGGCCCTGGCCCTGACCGCCCTTGCCCTGCGCCTTCTTCTGGAAGGTGCGGAGGCGAGACATCTGTCCCTGACCGCCCTGCGACTGCTGGCGCATCATCTCGCGGAGCTCCTGGAGCTTCTGCCGTAGCTGCTCCTTCTCCTCCTGCGTCATCTCCTCCTTCGCCATGCGGTTGATGTCCTGCGCGGCGTTGTCGAGATCCTGCGCCGACATCCCCACGTCCTTCATGAGGTCCTCGGCGGCCTTCTGCAGCTCCCGGTCGAGGCGATCGAGCTCGCGCTGCGTCTTTTGCTGCTGCTCGCTCTCGCGATCGAGGCGCTCGAGCTCGCGCTCCTTCTTCTGGAGGAGACTCTTTTCCTGCTCGTTCGTGCCGCCGTCGCCCATCTTCTGCTTCTGCTTGAGGAGATCCTGTTTGAGCTCTTCGCGCTTGTTGTTCAGCGCCTCGGCGCGCTTCGCCTGATCCTCGCCGGCCTTCTTCAGCGCCTCGCGCATCTTCTCCAGCTGCGCCTTGTCGATGCCTTTTCCTTGCTCGCGCAGCTTCTTCGCGAGGTCGTGCATCGCCTTCTCCGCGTCGCTGAGGTTCTTGTTCTCGAGCGCCTCGCCGGCCGGCTTGGTCAGCTCGCTCTTCTTCATCTCCTCGCCCATCTTCTTCAAGGCCTCCTCGAGCGCCTTCGAGTCGGCCTCGCGTCCGGAGAGGAGCTTGTCCTCGAGCTGCTGCATCTTGCGGAAGGCTTCGGTGCGATCGAGCCGCTTGTTGGCGAGATCCTCGATGAGCTGGTTGAACTCCTGCGTGGCGGCCTTGGCCTCGTCGGTCTGCATCCGCTGATCGATCTCGCGGAGGAACTCGCGCATGGCGTCGAGGTCGTCGGCGGTCACGTCGACGGCGTCGATGGTCTTCACGCCGTAGATCGGCTGGTGCCTCCGGATCTCGAAGAGCCCGATGGCGCCCACGAAGCCGATGAGGAGAAGGAGAAACGGCCACTCGGCCGGAACCACCATGGGCACGGCGCGGCGCGGATCGACCTTGTCGGCATGGGCAACGGCGTCGTCGATGGCCGCCAGCATGAACGGCGTGCGCTCGGTCCCGGGAAGCTCACCGAAGGACAGCGCGCTCGACAGGCGATCGGCGAGGCCATGAAAGCGGTCGAGCGCAACGGCGCCGGCACGACGGGGAAGCGTCCGCGTGTAGGCAAGGACGCCGACGACCACGACCTGCGCCGCGGCCATGATCAGGCCGATGCGGCTGAGGCGCTCCGGCACGATCCCGGTCTTGCGGAGAACCAGGATGACGGCGGCGGCGACGAGGCCGGCCGCGGCCGCCTTCGCCGCCCAGGCCACGGCGCGCGAGATCCGCAGACGACGCTCGGCATGGGTGGCCTGACGCTCGATGGGCGCGACGCGCGGATCGACCGCGCGAACTGAACGACGCGACTCCACGCGCTCGCTCTCCGGTTTCATCCCTCGCACCATCGGTTCGGACGTTCGACCCGTGACAAAGTTCCCTCGTGGCTGGCGGCGCGATGAAAGGCTGGAGAATGAACGGAAGAGGAGAGGCCGAGAACGAACGGACCCGGACCCATGCGGTCGAAGCGACCGCCAAGGTGATGGTAGCAGCCCCGTGAGACCGTTGGGCGACGTGGAAGTACGCGCGGCTCCGGCGATTTCATTCCCGGCTGCAGCCTGGTCGCCCTTAGGATGAGGGCCCGTGACCGGCCCGCGCGCGACGCTTCCCGACGCTCCCAAGGTCGAGCTCGAGACCGTGCGTGAGGCGCGCCACGGTGACGGCGGCTTCCTGGTGCTGCGGCGGATGGAGCTCGTGGCCGTCGCCGCGGGGGCGCGATCTCCGAGCTTCGCGTATGACGCGGTCGATCGAGCGTCGATCGATGCGGCCGTGATGGCGGTGCATCATGTCGTCGAGGGGCACGTGTGGGTGTGGCTGCGGAGCAGCGTGCGCCCACCGGTGGCGCTCCGCGATCGGCCTGAGGCCCCGCTCTCTCCCCTCTCGCCTGTTCTCTGGGAGGTCCCGGCCGGGCTCGTCGACCACGGCGAGAGCCCACGTGCCGCGGCGGCGCGCGAGATCGCAGAGGAGCTCGGCTTCGACGTCGCCGAGAGCGCCGTGCTCGACCTCGGTCCCGCGTCGCATCCCGCGCCCGCGGTGATCGGCGAGCTCCACTACTTCTTCCACGCCGAGGTCGACCCGAAGACGCGTACCGAGCCTGCGGGGGACGGCTCCACGCTCGAGGCCGGCGCGGTGGTCGTCGCCGTTCCGCTCGACGAGGCGCTGGCGGCGTGCCGGCGTGGCGAGATCCGTGACGAGAAGACCGAGCTCGCGCTCCGTCGTCTTGCCGACGAGCTGGGCACGCGATGAGGATCGAACGATGAGGGTGGCCGTCGTCCAGAAGCGCACGACGTACCGCAAGTTCGTGGTCGAGGAGCACGATCCCTTGCTCGCGCGCCTCCTGCGGCGCCGCGATCCCACCGTCATGCGCATCCGCTCGTCGCACGAGGCGCACGAGGAGACGGTTCGCGAGGTCGACGCGGCGCTCGCCACGCTCGGCGTCGAGGCGGTCTTCCGCGGCGGGCCGCGCGGCCGGATCCCCAGCCGTATCGATCTCGTCGTCACCATCGGCGGCGACGGAACGCTCCTCGCCGCATCGCACCAGATCGGCGACGGCGTTCCCCTCCTCGGGATCAACAGCGCCCCCGACCACTCGATCGGATTCTTCTGCGGCGGCAAGAAGGGCAACGTCCTCTCCACGCTCCGCCGCGCCCTCGATGGCCGTCTCCCGACGAGCGAGCTTGCACGCATGCGCGTCGACCTCAACGGCAAGACGCTGCATGCGCGCGTGCTCAACGAGGCGCTCTTCTGCCACGCCTCGCCCGCCGCGACGTCGCGCTACATCCTCCGCATCACGCGCACGAACGGCACCTTCGTCGAGGAGGACGTCCGCTCCAGCGGACTGTGGATCGGCCCCGCCGCGGGCTCCACCGCCGCGCAGCGCAGCGCCGGCGGCAACGTGCTGCCGCTCGGCTCGAAGCGCATCCAGTACGTCGTACGCGAACCGTACCGCCCCATCGGCAAGCGCATCCGCTTCCACGTCGGGCTCCTCGACGCCGAGGGCAAGCTCACGCTGCGCAGCAAGATCCGCGACGGACGCGTGTTCGTCGACGGCCATCGCATCGCGCACGTCGTCACCATCGGAGATGTGCTCGTCATGCGCCGCAGCGCCGAGTCGCTGACCGTGCTCGGCCTCGCGACGAAGCGCCGGACCTAGAAAACCAGCGCGGGCGGCCGCCTGACGCGTTGCGTTGATTGTCAGCGAACCATCACACCTGAGGGCCGGGGGGCGTTAGTGGTCGACGACGGTCGAGCGCGCCAGTATCTCAGCAGCTTCAATGGGTTTTGAAGTCATCGGCACCGGTCACTACGTTCCCGGCGAGCCTGTCACGAACGCGGCGCTCGCCCGCGTCATGGACACCTCGGACGAGTGGATCTTCCAGCGCTCCGGCATCCGCCAGCGACACTTCGCCGGAGAGGGTCAAGGCGCGAGCGATCTCGCGCTGGAGGCCGCGAAGCGCGCGCTCGAGATGGCGCGCATCCAGCCCAAGGACCTCGATTACATCCTCTTCGCGACCATGACCCCGGACTACGTGTTCCCGGGATCGGCCGCGGTGCTCGCCGCGAAGCTCGGGCTCGACAGCACGCCGGCGCTCGACATCCGCCAGCAGTGCGCGGCGATGATCTTCGCGCTGCAGCTGGTCGACGGCCTCATCAAGGGCGGCGCGGCGAAGACCATTCTCTTCGTCGGCGCCGAGGCGCACGCGGGCTTCATGCCGTGGGAGGACTGGGACATCGTCGAGGGCAAGCGCGTCGGCGAGCCCACGCCCGAGGCCCGCGCGCGCGCCAACGAGCATCGCGCGCTCGCCGTCCTCTTCGGTGACGGCGCCGGCGCCATGGTCTTCCGCGCCACCGATCGCGATGCCGGTCTCGTCGCCGCCAAGGTGCACACCGATGGTCGCTACGCCGAGACGCTCTACGTCCCGGGCGGCGGTTTCCGGACGCGTCCGTACTGGAAGGCCACGCACTTCGACGAGCAGGCTCACATCCCGCGCATGGATGGCCGCGAGCTCTTCAAGTTTGCAGTCACCAAGCTGCCGCAGACCGCGCGCAAGCTCTGTGAAGACACGAACACCCCCATCGAGAGCATCGACTGGTTCCTCGCGCACCAGGCGAACGCGCGCATCAACAACTACGTTCGCGAGCACCTCGGCGTCCCGCCCGAGAAGATGCCGATGAACATCGACCGCTTCGGCAACACCAGCGCCGGCACGCTCCCCATCCTCATCGACGAGTGCACGCGCGACGGAAAGCTGCAGAAAGGCGAGCTCAACATGATGCTCGCCCTCGGCGCAGGCATTCACTGGGGCTGCGCGCTCGTTCGGTGGTGAGAGGCGTGAGCGGTAGCTGAACGCGCGGCTCGTGCTAAGTTCACGGGCATGAGGGTTCTCCGTTCGTCCTTGCTCGTCGCCCTGCTGACGGGCGCTTTCACCGCCGGGATCACCGCCGCGCTCGCGGTCCTGGTCCCCGGCGACGCGCAGGCCTCGGTCTCGATCGCCGTCGGCTACGTCGCGCTCGTCAAGGATGCGGACGCGGTCGGCGTCGTCACGCCCGTCGAGTCGAAGACGGTCTGGGAAGAAGGCCGCATCGTCACGTACACGCGCGTGAAGGTGGATCAAGGCGTCGCAGGCGATCTCGGCACGGGCAGCGAGGGCTGGGTACGAACCCTCGGCGGCGTCGTCGGCAAGATCGGACAGCTCGTCGACGGCGAGCCGGTCTTCACGCCCCAGAAGCCCTCGCTCCTCTTCATGCGCAAGTGGAAGACCGGCGGCACCTGGGAGGTGTCGGCTCGCGCGCAAGGTCAGTTCCCGATCCTCGTCGTGTCGAACGGCGACGCCGCCAACGCCGTCGCACAGCGCCGCGTCATGCGCTCCACGGCGGTCGGCATGCTTTTGCCTCCGAAGCCTGCGAGCACCGTCGTCGTCGGACCCGCGCCCGTGAAGACCGGTCCCAGCGGCGCCGCCGACCGCGTCGCGCAGGTGCGCCTCGCCGGCGAGGTCCTGCACGATCGCCCGCTCGACGAGGTCGCGCGCGACATCGCAGCGTCGTGGAAGACCCTGCACCCGGCGACTCCGTCGACGAAGTGACGCGCGTGGTGACTCGCTCCCACGCGCGCGCGTTCTTCACTGCCGCGGCAGTCGTCGCGATGGTCACGGCCGCACCGCGCGTCGCGTCGGCGTTCTGCCGCACCACGACCGTTCCCGTCGTGGCCGATTTTCAGCCTTCGCCCAACAAGTGCTGGGACCAGGGCCACCCGCTCTTCTGGCGGAACTCGTGCGTCGGCTACAGCCTCCAGCGCGGCGCGAGCAAGCAGGTCGCATTCGAGGACGCCGCCGACGCCATGTCGCGCGCGTTCACCAAGTGGACCGGCACGAGTTGCCCGACCGAGGGCACCGGGCGTTCGCGCGTGAGCATCGACGTTCGCGATCTGGGGCCGGTCGATTGCGGCGAGGTCAACTACAACCAGAGCGGCGCAAACCAGAACGTCATCGTCTTCCGTGACGACAACTGGCCCCACAACGATTCGAACAACACGCTCGCGCTCACCACCGTCACCTTCAATCCCGACACCGGCGAGATCTACGACGCGGACATGGAGGTCAACACACACGACCAGCGCGTGACGTTGACCGATCCCATCCCCGCCGACGGCTATGACTTCGGAAGCATCGTCACCCACGAAGCGGGCCACTTTCTCGGCCTCGCGCACTCGGGCGACAACCGCGCGACGATGTTCGCGAACTACACGCCCGGCGCAACCGCCATGCGGAACCTCACGGCCGACGACGTGTCCGGGATTTGCACGGTGTATCGCCCCGACGGCGCGCGCGCCGTCCTCGACGGCAAGGTCACTCTCGGTCCGCAGTGTGATCCCACCCCTCGTCGCGGCTACACCGGCACGTGCGCCGAGCCGGCGAAGAAGGGTTGCGGGAGCTCATCGGCGCAGGTCTCGACGAGCGCACCGGCGGCCCCCGGCTCGATCGGGATCGGCGTCGTCCTGGCGGGCGCCCTCGCGATGCGCCGATCGCGTCGATCGCGTCGATCGCGTGAGCCCACGGCGCGTCGATCGCGTGAGCCCACGGCGCGTCGCTGAGAGAGCGCTGCGGAATGTGTGGTAGACCGTTCGGCTCGCATGCCGAGTGACGCGCGCGTCGAGCCGCTCCTGATCACGCGCGAGGACGAGCTCGCTCGCGTCGCCGAGCGCCTCGCCAGCAAGCCGCGCGTGGCGTTCGATCTCGAGTCGAACGGCATGCACGCCTATCGCGCGACGGCCTGCATCATCCAGCTGGCCTGTGACGGCGAGGTCATCATCATCGACGCGCATGCGACGTCGCTGCTGCCGATCGGAGACCTTCTCTCCTCCTCGACCACCGAGAAGATCGTCCACGACGTGGCCTTCGACGCGCGGATCCTCGCGGAGGCCGGCGTCTTCCTCGCCAACGCGCGCGACACGTCGCTGGCAGCGCGCATGCTCAGCCGCCCCGCGACGGGCCTCGCATCGCTCCTCGAGAGCGAGGTCGGCGTGAAGATCGACAAGAAGCTCCAGCAGCACGACTGGGGCGAGCGACCGCTCACGTCCGCGATGCTCACGTACCTCGCGGGCGACGTGCTCAACCTCTCCGAGCTCGCCGATCGCCTCTTCGCCGAGGTGCACGAGCGCGGCATCGCCGACGAAGTCGAGGAGGAGACGCGCTATCGCCTCGCCTCCGCCATCGCCGGGGCCGGCGTCGCGGATCCGCGGCCTCCTTACGTGCGGCTCAAGGGCATCGATCGCGTCCCCGAGATCGAGCTGCCGATCCTGCGTCACCTCGCCAACATCCGCGAGGACCTCGCGCGCGACCTCGACGTGCCGCCCTACAAGGTGCTCGGCCCCGATGTGCTCTTCGAGATCGCGAAGCAGCGCCCCGAGACGCTCGACGATCTCGCGAAGATCCGCGGCGCGATGGGCGGCCGGCGCGCGCGGTCGATCGCCAACGAGCTGCTCGACGCGGTGGTCGCGGGGCTCGAGGATGGCGCGATCCCGCCGGAGGACCGCTCGTGGTTCGAGAAGCCGAGGATCCCCGGCGCCGTGCTTCGTGCGCGTCGCGTGCGCGAACAGAAGCTCTCGAAGTGGCGGAAGGAAGAGGCGAAGAAGCGCGGCCTCGACGAGCAGGTGATCCTCCCCGGTCACGTCCTCCAGGGCATCGCCGACCTC
>JAYTOQ010000344.1:0-1696 GCA_043747665.1 Polyangiaceae bacterium
CGACCGCGTTCGTCTGCGATGCTGGCAGCCATGGTCGTCGATACCTCTCGCCGCGCAGGTCGCGGTCTCTTCTTCGCGTGGTGGGTCGGGCTCGTCACGTGCGGCCTGGTCGCTGGCGCCGCCGCGTCCGCGTGCGCCGCCGACAACGAGGCGAGCGTGACGCCGCCGCTCGAGGGCGGGGCCAGCGAGGCGAGCACCACCGATACGTCGCCGGCGGCGATCTGCCCGAGCAACGATCCCATCGGCGCCGACACGCTCGCGTGGAAGCGGCCGACGCCGCCGCAGGCGGGGATCTGCAAGGACGCCGACATCGCCGCAATGAAGGACTTCCTGACCGCGAACCCGAAGGCCAGCAACGAGGAGCTCGAGACCTTCGTCAAGAACCGCAGCCCCGATTGCCACGACTGCATCTTCGCCGACGCGGACGGCAAGACGTGGCCTCCCGCGCCCGTCCGCGCCGGCAAGGTGGTCACGTTCGACGTCGGCGCCTGTTACGCGATCGTCACGGGCAACGAGGCCTGCGGCAAGGCCGTGCAGAATGCATGGGATTGCGAGTTCCAGGCCTGCGCGCTGTGCCTCTCCGCCAGCGAGCTCGACGGTTGCCGCTCGCGTGCGCGCCTGAGCACCTGCCTCGCGTACGAGCAGAAATCGCACACCGATTGCCCGGGGACGAGCGCGGACGGCGTCTGCGGGTCGCCCTTCGACTCGATCCGCGTGCAGTGCGTGACGACCGCGACCCCCGTCGACGACGGCGGGACGGACGCGGCGACGGACGGCGGGAGCGACGCGTCGGGCGACGCGGACGCCGACGCGGACGCCATCGCCAACTAGGTGGCGCGGACCGCCAGTCTTTCGGGGTCCGGCCGAGGGCTTGCTAGAGTGAGGCCATGATCACGCGCTTGCTCATGCTCCGCCGCCGAGGGGCAGTCGTCGTCGCCGCCTTCCTCATGGCTGATGTCGGACTCGCCCTGGCCGCGTGCAGCACGAGCGCGCCCGACGCCGCTGGCACCGACGCGACCACCGAGAGCGCGCCACCTGTGGGCGACGGCGGCAGGGACGCGTTCGTGACGAAGCCGGACGCAACCGTCGAAGGGGGAGGAGGGGGCCACTGCTCCGCCGCGAAGGGGGCGTGCGACCTCGTCCTCCAGGACTGCCCCCCGCAGCAGGAGTGCACGACCGGCAACGACGGCATCACGTTCTGCCAGCCGGTGCAAGGCACGCAGCAGCTCGGCATCGGTCGCAGCTGCTGTCCCAACGGGGCCGGCAATCCATGTCTGCCGGGCCTCACCTGCGTCGGCAGCGCGTGCACCGACGGCGGCGTGGCCACCGCGCGCTGCTCGCCGGCGTGCTGCACGGGCGACGACCAGCATTGCGGCAAGAGCGATCCCGAAGGCATCTCGGGCGCGTGCGATCTCACCCTCGTCGATCCCACGTCGCAGAAGGAGCTGTACCAGGTCTGCACGTATCGCCAGCGGTGCGAGCCGTTCCAGGTCGAGCCGTGCAAGGCGGGAGAGACGTGCCTGGTCGAAGACATGGCGGGCACCGCGAGCTGCGTCACGTCGGCGGGCAAGACCAACCGCCAGTCGTGCACGTTCGGCAACGAGTGCGCGGACGGGCTCATCTGTCTCGGCGGCGGCGACGCGGGCGTCTGCCACTACGGCTGCCTCCTGCCCGGCTCGGCGAACCCCTTCGACGC
>JAYTOQ010000345.1:0-1806 GCA_043747665.1 Polyangiaceae bacterium
CGGACCAGCACCGACAGGCCATCGATCCCCTTGCGCCCATCCACGCGCGCCGTCGCTACGAAGACGCGCGCGCCCGGCGGCAGGCTCAGCATCCTCCGGTTCGTTTTCCCAGCGCCGCCACCAACCGTGCCACGTGCGCGACGTCGAGATCTTCGCGGACTTGCACGGTGACGCCGTCCACGCGGATCTCGATCGTCTCGCGCGCACGCGAACTGCTCGGCAGCCGGACCGCCACGAACGACGCCGGCGCCGACACCGTGCCCAAGCGCTCCTTCCAATAGCGGAGCCGTTGGCTCGAGAAGCCCGCTCGCCGTGCGAACTGAACGGCGCTCTCCCCTGAGGCCGCCAGCTCTCCGAGCGCGACACGCGCCTCGGCCTCACCCCACTGCGTCCAACGACCCCGACCTTCCGTCGTTCGTGACCTGCATGCCATCGCCACCTCCGACCACGCAAATACGCGGGATGAGGCTCACGCAGAAGACGCTCTTCGCGGAGGGCTCACCCTACACCGGCGGCCTCGCGGGCGCGTTTCTCGCTGCTGCTTTCGTCAGGCTCGCTGCTCGTGCTCATCCAAAGCGTCGCACATGACCGCCGGACGACAGCGGCGTTCCTCGGCGCAGCGACTCTCGTCGTCGTCCTTGCGCTGATGGTCTACCGCCCCACATCGGAGCGACTGAGGGGCTCATGACATCGATCCATCGCTTGCGAATCGTGTCGCTTCTCGAGGGAACAACGGTAGCGCAGCCGAGCGCGCTCGCCCTCGAGACGACATCCTCCCCCGGCCCCGCGATGACTACGACGCACGCATCGATGCCGAGCTCGCCGACCTCGACTGACAGGCTCAGAGCGTCTCGTCGAACGAGAAGATGCCGTTCGTCACGTCGAAAGTCGTGCCGCTGCCGTGACCGACGAGCCCGGTGCACGTGAACCGCGCGCGGAGGCAGTAGTTCTGCGCCGCTGTGAAGAGGCGCGCGTAGTCCGTGACGAGCGTGCAGGATCCGCCGCCGGCGCCGGGATAGCGATTCATCTGATCGATGGTGAGATCGCCCGAAAAGGAGGCAACGTCCTGTCCCGCGATGGCGTTGTGCGTGGTGCTGTAGAGCGAGAAGAGCGCGGACAGGCTGTCGCCCGACTTCGGGGTAGCGAGCTCATCGGTGAGGAGCCACAGGCTCCATTCGGGCCCGACGAAGTGCCCGTCGACCTCTTGCATATCGCGTGACCCCCTCACGAGGAAGTGCTTGTCGTAGTCGCTCGCGGGCGTGGGCCCGTTCCAAATGCCCGGCCTTACCGAGGCCGTCGGATGCGCTGCCAGGGTCTCGTACGTGCCTTGTGCCGTTCCGGCCGTCACTGTGAACTTCATGTACGGAGCCGCGGGGTAGCCGGTGATCGTGGGGCAGGGCGTACGGGCGGTCGGGCCACCGTCCTTGCCCGACGTCCCAGACGAGCCCGAGCTACCCGACGAGCCCGAAGATCCGGACGAGCCCGAAGAGCCCGAAGATCCGGACAAGCCGGACGAGCCCGAAGAGCCCGAAGACCCTCCATCCGGTCCACCGGGATCGCTCCCGAGGTCCTGCGAGAGATTGCACGCGACGGTGCCGGTGCCGAGCGACCCAAGCAGCGCGGACAAGACAACAAGCTTACGCATAGTGACCCTCGATAATGCACCTCGGACCACCAGGTTGGTCCGAGTTAGGTTGGTCCGAGCCACACATGGATGACTCACTAAGGGTTTGTGGGGCCGTCCGGAGTCCTATCAAAAAAAACGCCGGCGTCGAGAATGAGCCAAAATCGTCGCTAAAAACGACG
>JAYTOQ010000346.1:0-2966 GCA_043747665.1 Polyangiaceae bacterium
AGAGGCAGCGACGGGACCCGCATGAGCCCCCACGCCACGTCGAGATCGACCTCGGCCGCGACGGGGTGGAAGAGCTCGTGCGCCTCGGACCAGAGGTACGGAAACGCGCCCGTGAAGAGCAGCGCATCGGCAGCATCCGCGACGGCGCGACCGTCGGTCGTGTACCAGCGCGCCACCAGACGGCGTCCCGCCTCGTCCGCCTCGAGGCGCGGCACGACGGCCATCGAGGTGAAGCGCAGGCGGCTCTTCCAGCTTCGCGTGAAGACCGGAGACTCGTCGCGAAGGAGATGGAGGAGCATCGACGCCTGGCCCCGCGTCGACACGAGCACCTCGCGATGGGTATGGCTGGGCGCGGTCAGCTCGATCAACCGGCGGTGACGCGGCGGAAGGCGCGCGTCGATCACGTCACGCGGACGAAGGAGCGTGCGCGACCTGGGCCGGCGGTGACGGAGGACGAGCGCAGGACGCTCCTCGGCGGCAGCCAGCCCCGCCGAGCGGACCGGCTCGACGTCGATCTCGAGACCATCGTCGAACGCGGCCGCCGGCAACCAGCGCGCGAGACGCTCGTCGAGCGTGCGCTCCTCGTGCGCTTCGGTGCGGAGGGCGGGCAGCTCGTCGACCAGCGCGGTCGTGATCTCCTCGCCCGCAACGAGCGCGTCACGCAGACGCGGGTGCACCGCAAGGTCGAGGAGCACGCGCATGACGTGCTCGCAGACGTACGGCCGTCCCCGTGAGCACGCGCAGGCCATCTCGAGAT
Source organism: Polyangiaceae bacterium (assembly GCA_043747665.1). Lineage (GTDB taxonomy): Bacteria > Myxococcota_A > Polyangia > Polyangiales > Polyangiaceae > Labilithrix. The sequence goes on from JAYTOQ010000346.1 coordinate 758, forward strand.
CGTCGCCCGTCACGCGGAGCCGGAGCGCGATGGACGTGGCCGAAGGGTCGAGCGAGCGCGGATGCACGGCCGGATCGCGTGGGTCGCGGAGAAGCGCCGCAGACAGCCTCCCCGACTCGAGGCGGGGCGGCTCCGCATACTCGCGACCGCTCGCGAGCAGGCGATTCACGGCCTCGGGACCGAACCGCCGCTCGACGAACCCGAGGTCGATCCGGGCCACCCAGGCCGCGGCAGCGCTGTCCGGGGAGGACATCGCGCGATGTTACCCGCATTGGACTGGCGCCACCCCGGGTCTCGCGCTAACACCGCAGCACGTTGCCGGTCCCCCCGTCCGAGGCATCCGAATCCAGCTTGGGCTCCAGTCGGGGCTCGGTCACCGGCTCCGGGGCGCATCGCAGCTCAGGCGCGAGCAGCAGTCGGCTCATCGCCGACGGCGACAGCGTCGCGCGAAACGCCTTTCGCGTCGGCCTGCGGACAGACACTCCGATCCCTCTATCCAGCTCGCCCGTCGTGATGGGTGCCACGTTGCGCGGCGCTCCCCGCGCGGCGACCGCGGGGGTCACGCAAGAGCTCGATCCGAACGACATCCTGGAGGTCCAGGATATGGCGGCGGCCATCGCGCGCGCCGAGATGCTGCTGGCCTCGCCTGCGCCGCCGCTCGCGTACGGCGGCCGGCCCGACATGTTCGAGTCCCTCGGGCGCCGCGCGACCGATGACACCGCCGGACCGGCCACCCCGGCCCCTCCCTATGCATCGTTTGCATCGTTTCCGACGCCCATCCCTCCTCCCCTTCACACGCCGACGCCGATTCGTTACGTGACGATGCCGAGCGTGCTCACCGGCGCGGAGGACGACGCTTTTTATCATCCGATCGGGCGCATGCGCTCGCTCGCCGACGTCACGCTCGACGGCTACCGGCCGGAGCCCACGCTGCTCGTTCGCGCGGCAACGCGTCGCAAGCGCTTCTCGTGGGTCATGGCAGCCGCGCTGCTTCCGCTGCTCGTCCTCGCAGCGTTCGCCGGCTTCGCGAGCACCGAGAGCGCGTCGGCTCCGTCGACCTCGATCGGCACGCGCTCTCCGGTAGCTGCGGCGCACGGAAAGAGGCCGCTCAGCACGACGTCCGCGCTGTCGAAGGCGCAGCATGCGCCCGGCATTGCGGCTCCGCCGGTGTTCGACGTCAACAGCCTGCCGTCTGCTCGCTCGCCGCGCTGAGCCGCCGCGTCACGGGGCGTGGCCTGGCTCAGGAGGGGCGCGCCGCGGCTTTTCGCACGATGACGCTGCCGACCGAGTAACCGGCGCCGAACGAGCACACCACGCCCACGTCGCCGGCCTGGAGGCCCGCGCGGTTCTTGTGGAACGTGATGATCGAGCCGCACGAGCTGGTGTTCGCGTAGTCCTCGAGGACCGAGGGCGCCTCGTCGGTGGTCGCATCGCGGCCGAGGACCTTCCGCGCGATCCACTGATTCATCGTGCCGTTGGCCTGGTGCAGCCACATGCGGCGCACGTCGCCGGGCGCGATGCCGAGGCTGTCGAGATGGCCGGAGACGAGCTCCGCCACCATCGGCGAGACGTCCTTGAACACCTTGCGGCCCTGCTGCACGAAGAGCTTGTCGGCCTGGTCGCGGTGCTCCGGTGCAGCGCGGTTCAGGAAGCCGAAGTTGTTGCGGATGTTGTTCGAGTACTTCGTGGCGAGGCGCGTGCCGAGGATCTCGTAAGGCTCGGCCGCCTTGCTCGTGTCGAGGCTCTCGACGACCACTGCCGTGCACGCGTCTCCGAAGATGAAGTGGCTCTCGCGGTCGCGGAAGTTGAGGTGGCCCGTGCAGATCTCCGGGCTCACGACGAGGACGCGCTTCACGCTGCCCGCGGCGACCATGTCGCGCGCAACGTTGATGCCGAACGTGGCCGACGAGCAGGCGACGTTCATGTCGAAGGCGAAGCCGCTGGTCCCGAGCGCCTCTTGGACCTCGACCGACACGGCCGGATACGCGCGCTGGAGATTGGAGCACGCGACGATCACGGCGCCGATGTCGGCGGGCGTGATGTTCGCCTGCGCGAGTGCTTCCTTCGCGGCCGCGAGCGCCATCTCGCACTGGATGGAGTGCTCCTCGTTGGTGCGCTCGGCGATGCGCGGCGCCATCACCGCCGGATCGAGGATGCCCGTGCGGTCCATGGCGTAGCGACGGCGGATGCCCGAGGCGTTGACGATGAA
>JAYTOQ010000347.1:0-4737 GCA_043747665.1 Polyangiaceae bacterium
GCGAGCGCGAACCCAACGACGCTCGCGCGCGAGCGGAGGTCGTGCGCGCGCCGACCGTGGAGGTAGAAGAGAACGCCGGACGCGAGCAGCACGAGGGCGCTCGTCTTCCAGTAACGATCGAGGAGCAGCGTGGGCAGTGACCCGGTGACGAACGACGAGCTCGCGAGCGCCACCTTGGTCTCGAGGTAGGTCGGATAGAGGCCGCGCTCGAGCTTTGATTCGATGGCGCCGACCGAGAACATCCACGCCGAGACGAGCAGCAACGTCGCGAGCGCGGTGCTGACAATGCGCGACGCGCGGCGCCGTCCGAATGCCGCGCCCACGGCGAGCGGCAGGATGAAGGCGACGAGAACCGGCGGTCCGACGTAGAGGAGATCGCCCGCGAGCCCCGCACAGAAAAACTGCCACGCGGGTCGTCCGTGCAGCGCCTCGTTCTCCGCGAAGACGCGTCGGCCGGGCACGTGCGCGAGGACCACGAGCGCGATGGGGATCCAACCGAGCTTCACGCCCGGCCACATCGCGCACAGCGCGGCGCGCAGACGCTCACGTCGACGCGCGAGATTCGGCAGGAGGCTCATCGAACGGGACGGCGTTTGTAGCGGTCGCAGGGCCCGAAGCCAATCTGCGGGGAGCGGCGAGGAGGGCCCCCCGCGCAAGTGGCGCGGACGATTCGGGGCTTGACGGTCGCCTCGCCCGCAGATTCCGGGGCGGCGCGGACGATTCGGGTCTTGACGGTGAGCTCAGTGCAGAGAGATCCCCATCGGGCCCATCGCCAGGTAGACGGCGACAATCACGACGAGCATGACGCCTGCGACCAGCGCGTAGTTCACGCGCGAATGCGTGGTGCTCCAGCCGTCGGCGTAGAACTTCCCCTTCGAGCGCTGGCGGAGCTTTCGCTGCACGCCCACGAGCAACGCGCGGTCCTGGGCGCTCAATTCCTTCGGAGCGCCGGTCGTCTCGGGCTCCACCGGGGCGGCGAGCGAACGCTTGAGGAGCGCGCTGAGCGCCGGCACCTCGACCTCCTCGACGCCCTCGTCTTTCTCGTCTTCGCTCATCCGATCTTCTCACCGAGCTCACGCTCGACGATCTCCTTGAGCTGGGCGCGCGCCCTGAAGATCCTGCTCTTCACTGTACCAGCCGCCAATCCAGTGATCTGCTCGATCTCCTCGTAGCTGAGCTCCTCGACGTCGCGAAGGATCAGGCACTCGCGGAAGGCCGGCTCGATCTTCAGGATCGCGTCCTGCACGATCTTCTCGATCTGACGGCCGGCCATCGCCTCGTCGGGCCGCTCGATGTGCGCGACGTTGGCGTTCTTGCCGTCGCCGAGCGGCATGCGCTCCGCGACTGCCTCGAGCTCGTCTTGCTCGTTCGCGTGGCGAACGCGCAGGTACTTCGAGCGGTTCTTGCAGAGGTTCACGGCGATTCGATAGATCCACGTCGACAGCTTCGACTCGCCGCGGAACGTGCCGATGGCCTTGAAGACCTGAACGAAAACCTCCTGCGTCAGGTCCTCGGCCTCCGCGCGATTGCCGAGCATGCGCAGCACGAGCGCCGAGACGCGACGTCCATACGCCGTGACGAGCTCGTTGAACGCGCGCTCGTCACGCGCGATCAAACGCTCGATCAGCTTTGCTTCGACGTCGTCCGGAAGAGCCACGTCGGACCATGGTGCAACATTGTCAGCGAAGAGTGCAAAGTCCGACGACGTGGGCGCCTCGTGGATCGCGCCCCGCGCCCCGTTCCGTGCCATTTGCCTGATCGGAGGACAGCCCTCGAAACAGGAAAGTTCCGCGAGAACGCTACTCGGCGGCCCCGTCGGCGGCCCCGTCCTCGGCCCCCTCGGCGGCCCCGTCCTCGTCGCCGGCGTCGTTCCCTGGACCGTCGGTCACCGGGTCTCCGGAGACCCCGATGAGCCACGAACAGCCGATCGGCGCGGCAGCGAGGAGCAGCGCGAGCACGACGAGCCGGCCCGCCTGCGCGAGCGGCCGCCTCAAAATGCACCTCCCACGCCGAGCTCGGCGCCGCCGGCCCGCGGCGCCACGCCCACCGTCGCGCGCGGACCGGCGCCGGGCGTTCCGGGATCCGAGGGCCGGCTCGTGAAGAAGAGCCAGCCACCCACCGCGCCGGCGCCGAGTCCGATCACCGTGCTGACCGTGGACACCATCGCGCTCGATTGCGCGTCGCGGTAAGCCTGCGCACCGCCGGCGGTGCAGTGGACGTCGGCGCAGCGCGAGCCGATGTCGTCGCGCTTCGTGATGGCAAGCACGCCGAACGTCAGGCCGAGCGCGAGGCCGGCGCCGCCGGCCGCGAGGAGCACGATGCCCGCGGTGCGCCGCGTGCGATCGGGATCGGACGGCGCGATGGGCGCAGGAGCGGGCCTCGGAGCGAGCGCGACGTCGTCGCTCAACGCAGGCACGTTGACGAGCTGCTCGGTCGGCGAGTTGGTCACGCGGAACTTCACCGAGGTCCGCTGCTTGCCCGGCGCGCTGATCGTCACCGAGTGCTCGCCGGGATCGAGGAAGACCGGCAGGTACCAGCGCGAGTCGGGCAGCGGCTCGCCGTCGACGTCGACCGCACCGATGGCGCTCTCGCGCGGGAGCTGGAGGAGCACGCGCGGCAGCTTCGTCTCGAGCGCCAGCGCATGGGCGAGTGCGAAGTCGTGGCGATCCTTCTGACCGTTCTGCGCCGCCCATGCCGCGCCGTGGTGATACTCGCTCCACGCCGTCGCGGGCTTGCCCACCGTCTCGTGGCACAGCGCGAGGTTGAGCAACGTCCCGAGCTTCGGACCGAGGCGCAGGCTCTCGCTGAAGTCGTTGCAGGCCTCTCCGTACTGACCCGAGTCGAACTTCTTCTCGCCCTGGCGAAAGAGGTACTCGGCGCGCATCTCGTTCGACATGCCCGCGGACGACGACGGCGACGGCGACGCGCTCGGCGCAGGTAGCGGCGCCTGCGCGGTCGCATCGTTCGCCATGCCCGTCAGCGCCGCGATGCCCGCAACGATGGTGATGGCGCGGGCGCGAGTGCCGGGTCGAGGGATCAAGTCATTCGCGAGTATTCAGGAACTTCGGGCGCTGCGGCTTTCCGGGCTTCGAATTCCTGGAATGCTGCGCGCCGCCAGTGTGTCCGGGCGAGTCCGGCAAGTCCATCACCATCGGCGCCTCGTCCCCACCCGGCCCGGCCGAAGGGTCGGCGGGGTCGGAGGGATCGGCGGGAGACTCGTCGCCAGGAGCACGCGCGACGCCGCTCGGCGTGGAGCCCTGCACGGCCGCGTGCGGATCGACGGCGGCCACGGCGGCGCCGAGCGGCGGTTGCTTGGCAGCGCGACCGGAGCGTGCCGACGCGACAGCAGCAACGGCACCGATCACGATGACGGCGGCGGCGGCGGCGGCCACCCACTTCGCCGCGCCCAGGCGCCACACGAAGCCGCGCGCGCGGGTCTTCACGCCGTCCTCGCGCGTGTCGCGCCGATCGTCACGAGCCTGCAATTCCCGGGGCTGCGCGTCGCGCAGGGCCTCGGGTGCCGCCTCGCTCTTCCCGGTGAGGAGCAGCTCGATTCCGGTGCCGGTACCGACGGCGCTCCCGTTCTGCGTGAACGATCCTCCGCCCGTCGTCCGCGCGCGCTCGGCGACGGCGTCGAGCGCATCGACGACGCGGCGCGCGTCGGACGGCGTCTCGGGGCGCTTGAAGAGCTTCGCGCGGGTCAGCACCTGATCGGCGCGCTCGACGACGCTGTTCCAGATCCCGGAGCCGAACGGCTTCAGCGCGCGGGCCAGGGCAGCAGCATCGCTCCAGCGATCCTCGGGTTTCCGCTGGAGGCACTTGGCGATGACCTCCGAGATCTCCGGCGGCAAGCGCCAGTTCACCATGTGGACCGGCTGCGGATCCTTCTCGAGGATCGCCGCAAAGATCTCGCCGACGCCGTCGCCGTCGAACGGCGGCTTGCCCGCGAGCAGCTCGTACGCCACGACGCCGAGCGACCAGATGTCGGCGCGCGCGTCGATGTCCTTCGCGTTACGGAGCTGCTCGGGCGACATGTACACGGGCGAGCCGAGCACGGCCTGACCGGTGAGCACCTTCTCCTCGGGACGCGAGACCATCGCCTTCGAGATGCCGAAGTCGAGCATCTTGATGACGTTGCCGCCGTCGGGCCGGCAGGCGAGGAACAGGTTCGCCGGCTTGATGTCGCGATGCACGAGGCCGACGGCGTGCGCGTGCGCGAGCGCCTCGAGCGACTGCATCAGGTAGTCGACGACGTCGGTGAGCGGCAGCGGCCCTTCCACGGAGAGCAGCTCCTCGAGGTCACAGCCTTCGAGGTACTCCATGACGAGGAACGGCGCGCCGGTGGCGGTCGAGCCGGCATCCATGACGCGCGCGACGTGCTCGCTCTGGATGCGCGCGGCCGCCTGCGCCTCGCGCGCAAAGCGCTCGACGACGAGCTCCGAGGTCGCGGCGTCGGGGAGGAGGACCTTCACCGCGACGCGCTGGCGGAGGATGAGATGCTGAGCGGCATAGACGACGCCCATGCCGCCTTCGCCCGCGACCTTTTCGAGGCGGTACTTGCCGGCGATGAGGTCGCCGACCTTGGGCATCTCGTACACGGACACGGACCAGCGATCTCCCTCACGCTTCACGGCCCGGACTCGAGATCCGCGCAGAGAGCGCCAAACAAAAGTATACGCGCCGCCGCCGCTGAAAACGAACGCGATTCCTCCTCGTTGAGGGCCACGCCCGCCTCTC
>JAYTOQ010000348.1:0-9797 GCA_043747665.1 Polyangiaceae bacterium
GGAATGCCGTTGCTGAGCTCGCCGTGCATGGCCGGGGACCCCCCTCGTAGAACGCCGCGCCCTGCGGCGCGCGAGACGATCTCGCTTCGATTGGTGGTCAAGAACTCGTGGAGCATGGTGGTCAGGGAGCGAATCGCGGACCAGGGACGCAAATTGCAAAGTCGCGGCGCTTCGACCCATTTGTCCGCCGCGTCCTGGCGCATCCTGCCTCAACGAGTGGCGATTTGCGCGGCTCGACGGCGACCGCGCTGCGCTCGAGCGGTTCAGCGGCTGAGCTACGGCCCCACCGAGAGGCGGAGGCGATCACGCGCGCGCGAGGGCCGGCAGCGCCGCAGCGGCCCACGATTGGATCGTGCTGACGATATCCGCGGCATCGTCCTCGAAGCCCACCCAGACGACGACCGCGTTCGCGTGGGCCGCGTGCTGCTCGATGGCGTCGCGCTCGGAATCGCGAATGGCAGTCGAGACTACGAGCATCGCGCCGGGGAACGCCTCGAGCGCGCTGCATGCTGCATGGAGATGGCTCGTCTCGGCGCGCGCGATGCGTAGCTCGCGCGCGACCGGCGCGCAGGCATGGACGACGCGTTCGTCGACGCCGAAGAAGATGACCGTCGAGCGGCAGCGCGCGAGGCCCTGCGCAAAGTATCGAGAGGTCGACCGCGTTGGATGGCGTGCTGGCGCGTTCATGGATGCGCCGCCTCGTGCAAGATAGCGCCCACGCGCCGCGAGCTCGCGGCTTGTGAGCCACCATGACGACCGACCGGTCAGCGCGACATCGTCAGGGTGCCCTTCGGCTCGTCATCCCGGTCGCGCGTGGTGCTCGCGAGCGAGGCGACCACGCGCGGAAGACGGAAGGAGATGGTCGTTCCGCGTCCGGGCGCGGTGTCGACCTCGACGGAGCCACCGTGTGCGATCACGATACCCTTCGCGATGAAGAGGCCGAGGCCTCTCCCTTTTGCGGCCGTGTCGTTCGCCTGGCGGTAGCGCTCGAAGAGATGAGGGACAAGGCTGTCGGCTATCCCCGGTCCACTGTCGATGACCGCGAAGCGCACGAATGCCTCACTCCCCTCGACCGACAGCTTGATCGTCCCGCCGGCAGGTGTGAACTTGATGGCATTGCTGAGGAGGTTCGACAGCACCTGCTGGACCCGATCGCGATCGCAGCGCACGAGGAGTAAGGGCTCGACCGCGCCGACGACGAGCTCGACCGGCCTCGCCGCCGCCGACGCGGCCATCACCTCGAGGCTCTCGCCCACGATCGTGGTAACCGCCACCGGTCGCGCATCGATCGCCAGGTGACCGGCCTCGATGCTCGCGACGTCGAGGAGATCGTTCGTCATCCGCTCCATCCGCTTCGCGGAGCGGCCCACCAGCTCCACGATGTGACGGTCCGGGGGACACAGGTCGGAGCGACCTTCGAGGAGGCTCGCTGCCGCCATCGCCACGGTGTTGAGCGGCGACCGGAGATCGTGGGACACCATCGCGAGAATGTCCTGGCGATCGCGCACGGCATCCTGCGTCGCCCGATGGAGGCGCGCGTTGTCGATGGCCATCGCGGCGCGGTAGCCGAGCTCCTCCGCCAGGGCGAGGTCGTTCTCGGTGTAGCGCCGGCCCGACCCGGTCATTGCGAAGATCAGGACGCCCAGCGCGTGGCCGCGTGCCGAGAGAGGTACGACGATGAGCGAGCTCGCGCCGCTCGCTCGCAGCAGCGCGGCATCCGCGGCCTCCGCGGCCTCCGCGGCATCCGCGGCATCCGAGGGATTCGCCGCATCCCTATCGCCTTCTCCGAGCGGCGCGCCGGTGACGGGCTCGACGAGAACGGGATGCCCGCTCGCGAGCGCAGCTCGGAACCGGGTGGCCGTTCGCCCCTCGTCGATTTCGTCGATGAAGCAGACGTCGGCGAACGCCGGGACCGTGCAGCTCACGATCGCGGCCAGCGTCTCGCGATGGCTCAGCGACGCGCCGAGGATCGCGCTCGCGCCTGCGAGCAGGCGCTGCATTCTCTCCGACCGCTTGACCGCGAGCACGTCACGGAAGACGACCACCGCGCCGCAGAGTCGCCCGGCACTGAGGATCGGCGACGACGTGTAGCTCACCGGCACGGCGAGCCCGTCGCGTCCGAGGAACGAGTGATCGTCGGACACGACGCGCCGTCTCGTCTCGAGTGACTGCACCAGCGGACACTCCGCATGGTTCAGCATCGTGCCGTCCGGTCGCTGCACCCGGAGCACGTCGGGCGCGAGGATCCCGAGCACCGAGGTCTCCGTCCAACCGAGGAGCTGCTCGGCGGCGGGATTCAGGAAGGTGATCCGCGCATCAATATCGGTGGCGAGGATCCCCTCGCCCAGGCTTCCGGTAAGCCCACGCGTGAAGTCGAGCTGCGCGCGCAAGCGGGCCTCCGCGGCGTCGGTGGTGGACTGTCGGTCGATCGCCACGGCGAGCTGATTGGCGACCACGTTGACGAACCACACGTCCGCCTCCTCGAGGCCGTTCGGCCCTTCCACCTGGAACACACCGAAGACCCGACCGCGCTTCACGACGAGCGGCACGAGGAGAAAGCAATGCTCGTCCGAGGCAGAGGCCCCGAAGCCGAGGTCGGACCGCGGGGGGAGCGGACGGCTGGAGCAGCGCTCACGGTGGTGCGCCGGCCGAGCGCCCCCGAACCAGGCGAACGCGTCGCGCGCGCGCGTGACCGCAACTTGCGAGGGCTGCGGCGCGCCGTCGTCCGTTCTCCAGACGTGCGCCTCCGAACCGTCGCGTCCGTCGAGGATCATCACGGCGCCGCGAATGGGCACCGCGCGGGCGGTGACCGCAACGACCTCCGCGAGCGTGCTCTCGACGCCGTCGAACCGCGTCAAGATCGTGCTGATCTCGTAGAGATCGCGCACGCGGCGATCGGCTCGCGCAAGCGGTGTCACCGGCGGCGAGCTCGCGGGTTCGTGGTCTTCGTGGTCTTCGTGGCCATCTCGACCTTCTTGGCCTTCGCCGTGGGCAGCGCAGGGCCGGACAGCCTTCCGACGCGAACGCCGCCGGCTCCGATGCTGACATCGTGCGTCCTGTAGTCGTGCGCGCTCCCACGCGTCTTCACGACGGTGACCGTGGGGGTGAGCGCGCGCTCGCTCTCGACATAACGGAGCATCACGAGGTTGTCGGCGATGGGCGAGACACCGCGGTCGGTGACCTTGCCGCTCGCGTGCAGCGTCTGCGTCTCGAACGTGAGGACGCCGGTGACGGCGAGCTCCTTGAAGCGCGACACGAGCCCGTCGACCAGCTGCCGATGCTCGGACGGGTCGGCGCGCTCGCTGAGAAGGTGGCTCGCGCCGTCGAGCACGACCCGCCGGGCCTTGCGCTCGCGGATGGTGTCGGTGAGCGTAGCGAGCACCTGGTTCGGCCTGACGCGCTCGCGAGCGAGATAGACGATCTCGATGAGCCTCGACGCGAGCGCCGCCTCGAGAGGGAGGCCGAGGCTCTTCGCCATGTCGCACAGCTGCTCGGGGCTCTCCTCGAGCGACACGAAGAGCCCGGCCTCCTTCGTTCTCGTTCCTTCGAGGAGGAACTGCATCCCGAGCGTGGACTTTCCGATACCGGCGCTGCCCGCGACGAAGGTCGCGCTGCCTTCGATGAGGCCTCCACCGAGAAGCGCATCGAGACCGGGAACGCCGGTGGCGAGCCGCGCTGTCGGCTTTCCCTTGCGCGGCGAGGCCGGCTGCGGGCGTGGGCTCAGCGCGTCGTAGCGCGGGAACACGGTGACGCCTCCCTTGCCGATCAGCATGTCGTGGCGCCCCTTCAGGTGCGCCGTGTTGCGAAGCTTGTACACCTCGAGATAGCGCTGCCGCTCCAGACCTTCGCTCGTCGAAGAGAGGAGAATGACGCCGTCGACCACGGTCTCCTCCACGCCGAAGCGGCTGATGAGGCCGCTCCCGTACGGAATGTCGGTGGTGAGGAAGCCCACCGCGTCTGCATTCTGGACGAGCGTCGCGATCTGGAATGTCTTCTCGCGTGCGACCTGCGGGTCCTTGACCTTGTGCAGAAACACCGACAGGGAATCGACGACCACGCGCTTCGCGCCGAGCGCCTCGATCCGCTCGCGCATCATCTCGAGATGCTGCTCGACCAGGATGTCGGGCTGCGGGATGAAGATGATCTCCACCAGTCCGCGGGCGACCTGGCTATCGAGATCCCACCCGAGGCCGCGCGCCGATGCGCGCAACCGCTCCTCTGTCTCCTCGAAGGAGAACACGATGCCCTTCTCGCCGCGCAGCGCGCCTCGATAGACGAACTCCAGCGAGAGCATCGTCTTCCCGGTCCCCGCGACGCCCGCGATGAGGAGGCTCGAGCCTTGCGGAATGCCGTCGCCGAGGAGCTCGTCGAGCTTCGAAAGCTCGGTCTTGCACCGCGGCCCGCTGTGGTTGCGATCGTCGCGCTGGATGGTCACGCGCGGCGCGAACAGCTCCACACCCGAGTCGCCGATGACGAACGGATGCTCGTCGCGGCTATGCGCCGTGCCGCGCATCTTCACGATCTGCGCGAAGCGCTGCTGCTCGCCGGACTCCATGCGCTGGGTGATCATGACGAGCCCGTCCACGATCGAGGAGAGCGGATTGCTCTGCATCTCGTGAGCTCCGTACTCGCCGATGAGGAACGTAGTCGCCTCCCAGGCCATGAGGTTGACCGCGAGCTCGTAGGTGAACTTCCGCAGCTCCTCCTTGGAGGTCGTGAGGTCCTCGAAGACCTTGAAGCTGTCGATGACGACGATGGCGGGCTTCACGCGCTTCAGGTGCTCCATCACCAGCCGCGACACCTCGTCGACGCCTTGCGTGCGCAGGATGATCCCGAGGTCCACGAAGTCGATGGCCCCCGCGATCTTGCTGCGATCGAAGAACGCGAACTGGCTCATGTACCGCAGCGTCTTCGCAGTCGGCTCCGACAGCGTGTTGAAATACAGCACGCGCTCGCGAGGTGAGGCTTGGTGGAAGCAGATCTGTTGCACGAGCGTGGTCTTGCCTGCCCCCGGCGTGCCACCGACGATGGTGGTGGAGCCCTTCGGGATGCCCCCCTTCAAGAGCGCGTCGAGGTTGCGGATCCCGGTCGTCATGCGGAGGACCCGCGGCTTCTTCTTCATGGCGTTCATGGCGCAGATTCCTGATCGGCATCGGTGTCAGCGCAAAGCTCGGCGTGGAGCGCCGGCGTGAGGACGTCGCCGGCGAGGCGACCGAGGACAGTGAGGAGCTCGACCAGGACCAACCGGCTCGCTGCCTCGAGCTCTGCGCGATCGATCGCATCCGAGTCGCGCTCGAGGTCCTCGCAAGAGATTCCCGTCGCCTCGAGACGAAGCGCAGCGACGATGGGGTACGTGGTCGCCGCATCGCTGAGCACGCGGTCGCCGATCGCCATCATGGTGACGTCACCGAGCGTGACGCTGGCGCGCGCCCAGACGGCGCCGAATCCACGCTCGAGCGCGCGCAGCGCTACGGTTGCGGACGCGCCGCCGGCGACGCGCGTCCACCACACCTCGACGCATGCTGCGTGACCGTGCTCGTCGTCGATCATGATCCCCGAGGAGCGACCTCACGCGTAGCGCGGCGCTCCGATCCCAGCGACACCGCTACCACGCACATCGGCGTCACGCCACGCGCGCGTCAAGACGAGACGTTTTGCCTCGCGATGCGAGGCGTTATGCCAATCGATGCGCACAAAGCGAAACGTCGGGCGCAACGCTTTACCGTGATCGCATGACCCTCGCCAACGTCCTCGTCGTAAGCGACGAGCCGATCGGCGCCGTCGTCCGCAGCGCGCTCGCGCATGCCTATGCATGCGAGATGGCGCTCACGGGCGACGCGGGCCTGGCGGCGTTTAGCCGCGCCCAGTTCGACGTCGTGGTTTCGGATGAGCGCGTGGGGGATGCTCGCGGTCTCGATTTGCTGGAGACGCTCCACGCTCGCAGCCCGCTCGTCCCGTTCATCCTCCTGGGAGGCGCAGGCGACGTGGAAAGCGCGACCGAGGCAGGCCGCCGCGGCGTCTTCGAGTACGTCCCGAAGCCGCTCGACGGCGTTCGCCTGACGCGATCGGTGCAGCGCGCGGTCGTGCTGCGAAGGCAACACACGACGAGGAGCAGCGGCGACGCGACGAGCGCCGGGACGACGCTCGTCGGAAGCTCTGGGCCCTTCGTCGCCGTCCGCGAGGCCGTCGACCGCGCCGCTCAATCGAGCGCGCCGCTTCTCATCATCGGAGAGACCGGGACCGGCAAGGACCTGCTCGCGGCGCGAGTTCATGCAATGGGGCCACGAAGGCATCGACCTTACGTCGTGGTGAACGCTGCAGCGCTTCCCGCGAACCTCCTCGACAGCGAGCTTTTCGGCCATGTCGCCGGCTCGTTCACCGGCGCAACGCGCGCGCGGCGCGGCCTGATCGCGGAGGCCGACGGCGGGACACTGTTCCTCGACGAGATCGGCGACCTTCCCCTCGAGCTCCAGGGACGGTTCCTCCGCGTGATCGAGAATGGACGCGTGCGGCCGGTGGGCGCCGACCACGAACGCAGCGTCGACGTCCGCATCGTCGCCGCGACCCACCGCGATCTCTCTTTCGCGGTCGCCGAGCACCGATTCCGCGAGGACCTCTTCTACCGCCTGAACATGCTCACCGTGCGCGTCCCGCCGTTGCGCGAGCGACCCGACGACATCGTCGCGCTCGTCGACCACTTCTTCCAGCGCGCCCTCGCGAGGACCGCGCGCTCTCCCGTCACCACTATCGCGCCCGAGGCAATGCAACGGCTGCAGGACGCGCGCTGGCCGGGCAACGTTCGGGAGCTAGCCGGAGTCGTGGAGCGTCTCGTCGTGTTCGGCAAGGCTGCGCGCATCGAGCCGCACGATCTCGAGGCCGCAGGGGCCGGGCTGCGAGCGCCCGACTCGGTGCGCGAGGAGATCCTCTCGTTGCGTGAGCTGTCGCAACGCCACGTCGAGGCCGTCCTGGCGGAGGTCGGCGGCGACAAGGCCAAGGCCGTCGCGCTGCTGGGAATCGACTTGTCGACGCTCTACCGCTGGAAGCGACGCGCGGCGACGGGCCACTGAGAGTCGCGGCGGCCCTGGTGTATACTCCGCTGCCCCCCATGGTGCGCACGGTGCCTCTCGTCACGAAGGATTTTCGGCGCACCACGCTGCGCCCCCGCCACCGGCCGGTCGTCCGCGCGCTCGCCGAGGCGCTCTTCTCGCACGACGGCGAGGCGACGCCGGAGCGCCTCGACGCCTTCGTCGACGAGGTCGACAACTTCATCAGCCCCGCCAGCAAGACGCTTCGCTTCGGGCTCGTGATGATGCTCTACGTCCTCCGCATCTCGCCGCTCTTCTTCGGCAAGTTTCGCCTCTTCGACGACATGAGCGTCGAGGATCGCGTCCACCACCTCGAGCGCCTCGACAGGTCCAAGGTCAAGCAGCTGCCGCTGATCGTGGTCGCCTACAAGACGGTCATGACCATGCTCTTCTACGAGGACGAGCAGGAGCTCCGCGGGCTCGGCTATCCGGGGTTCGAGCGCAAGCGTCACCTGAAGGTCGCCTCATGAGCGCGCAGGCTCATCCGCCCGAGCACGAGCACGAGCACAAGCACGAGCACGCGTTCGATCACGAGCTGCACCACAAGGCCTCGACTGCACCTCGCATGCCCGTCCTGCGCGGACGCGAGCAGACCACACCGTTTTCGGCGAGCGTCGACGTGGTCGTCATCGGCTCGGGCGCCGGCGGCGCCGTCGTCGCCCGCGAGCTCGCGCGCGATGGGCGCTCCGTCCTCGTCCTCGAGGAGGGCGGCCACTACACGCCGCAGGAGTACGGCGCGCTCCCTCCCTCGCAGTCGTTCCGGCGGCTCGCGCGCGAGGCCGGCATGTCGGTCGCGCTCGGCATCGGAGACACGCCGCTGATCAGCCTGCTTGCGGGCAAGTGCGTGGGCGGCTCGAGCGTCCTCACCGGCGCCGTTTGCTTTCGCATTCCCGACGAGGTTCTCCACACCTGGAGCCATGACCTCGGGCTTGCGCGCATGACACCCGACGGCGTAGACCCTTATTTTACCGAGGTGGAACGGATCTGCCACGTCGAGACCGTGCCTCATCACATGCGCTCCCGCGCGAGCGAGCTCTTCGTCGAAGGCGCGGCCTCGCTGGGCGTCGAGATGAAGAGCATGCGCCGCAACACGAAAGGCTGCCGCGGCGCCGCCCGCTGCAACTTCGGCTGCCCCAATGGCGCCAAGATGAGCGTCGATCAGTCGTTCCTGCCTGACGCGGTCGGTCACGGCGCCACCGTCGTCTCCGACGCGCTCGTGCAGAAGATCGACATCACCGGTGGCAAGGCGCGCGGTGTACGCGGCCGTTTCCTCGACGGCGTCACCGGCGAGCCTGGCATCCCCTTCGAGGTGCGCGCCAAGGTGGTGGTCGTCGCCTGCGGCTCGATGCACACGCCGATCCTCCTCCGGAAGAGCGGCCTCGACTCGGTGCACATCGGCCGTCACCTCACGCTGCATCCCGCGGTGCGCATCGGCGCGCTCTTCGACGAGGCGGTCGACGGCTGGGACGGCGCCCTCCAGAGCGTATACTCCGATCACTACTGGAACGAGGGCATCTGGCTGAACGGCGTCTACTCCGCCGTCAACGTGCTCGCCGCCGCCTTCCCCGGCCTCGGTCGG
The DNA here is from genome assembly GCA_043747665.1 of Polyangiaceae bacterium. GTDB lineage: Bacteria > Myxococcota_A > Polyangia > Polyangiales > Polyangiaceae > Labilithrix. Next base: position 8,665 of record JAYTOQ010000348.1, read on the forward strand.
GAGCATCGTCGTCTCGTGAAGAACATCCCGAACCTCGCGTTCTTTGGCGGCATGGTCCACGACGACGGCGGCGGTCAGGTGCGTCGCTGGCTCTCGCGCGAGCCGCTCGTCACGTACAAGATGATCCCGCGCGACAAGGAGCGCCTCCTCAAGACCATCCAGATCCTCGGAAAAATGGCCTTCGGAGCGGGTGCGCGCGAGGTGCTGCTCCCCATCTTCGGCATGGGAACCATCAAGAAGCCGAAGGAGCTCGACTTCCTCTCGCCCGGGCAGAACAGCCTCGCCGCGAGCCGCATCGAGTGCATGGCGTTCCATCCGCTCGGCTCCGCGAAGATGAGCGCTGAGCGCGAGACCGGCGTCGTGAAGCCCACCGGGGAGACGTGGGACGTCGACAACCTGTTCGTGATCGACGGCAGCATCCTGCCGACCAGCATCGGCGTGAACTCCCAACTCCCGATCATGGGCGTGTCGATGATGCTCGCGCGCGGCCTCGTCGAAGACTTCGGAGCGCACGCTCGGAAGGCGCTCGGCTGATGGCCGGAGCGTCGGACGATGACAAGCCGCGTCTCCCTTCGACGGTGCCCGACAGGAAGCGCGCCGATGCCACCGTCGTCGTCGCGCCTCTGCCTTCGGATTCCGCGAGCGCCATCCCGCGCGGCACGTCGGTGATCCCCGACTCGTATCAGCCGCACCTCGGCTCGACCGCGGGCATGAGCACACCACCGTCGTTCATCGAGCGCCGCGAGCTGATCGTGCCCACCGCTTCGCCCCTCGATGCGGTCCTCGACGAGATCCGCCGCCCGCCTGCACTGCGCCTCGACCTCGAGTCGCGAGCCGCGTCGGGGGGCATGGGCGTCATCGACATCGCCGTCGATCGCGCGCTCGACCGCCGCATCGCGCTGAAGACGCTGCACGGCCATCTCCGCTCCAGCGAGGACGCGGTGCGCATGTTCGTCCGCGAGGCCCGGATCACCGGGCTCCTCGACCACCCGCACATCGTGCCGGTCTACGATATCGGCGAGCGCGCGAACGAGCAGCTCTACTTCGCGATGAAGCTCGTCGAGGGCCAGACCCTCGGCGACGTCATCCGCGCGCTTCCGCGCGGCCCGCTCGACACCACCACGCTCTACGCG
>JAYTOQ010000349.1:0-4508 GCA_043747665.1 Polyangiaceae bacterium
CCATGGCGTCTCCGAACCCGAGGCGATGCTTGGGACGACGGGGACGACCATCGCCGAGGCGGCGCGTCAGGCGGGCATCGTCACTGCGATGTTCACTGCCAACCCGACGACCGGCGCTCCATATGGCTTCACGCGAGGGTGGGAGACGTTCGCGGCGCGGTCGCCTGTCGAGGATGCGCCCGCAACGGCGGTCTTCGACGACGTCGAGCACTGGCTCGACGGTCACAAGGAAGACCGCTTTCTCGTGGTCGTGCATGCGCGTGGCGGCCATCCGCCGTGGGACGTCGTCAGCGGCGACGAGAAGGAGCTCGCGCCTGCGGGCTACACGGGCAGCCTGGACGCCAAGCATGCCGGCGAGATGCTGGCGAAGGTGCGGAGGTCGGGCGCGAGCAAGCTGTTCACCGACGCGGATCGCGAGCGAGCGTTCGCGCTCCATGCGAAGGCGGTGCTCGCGCACGATGCCGCGCTAGGCAAGCTGATCGCGCACGTGAAGAGCCTCGGTCGTGAGGCGGATACGACGTGGATCGTGACGGGCGATGTCGGAATCGACACGTCGGCGCATGCGCCTTTCCTCGAGGAGGACTCGCTGGACGAAGGCGCGCTGGCGGTGCCTTTGATCGTGCGAGCGCCGGGCGTGCCGGTACGAGCGCGAGTGTCGTCGCCGACGTCGAGCGTCGATCTGGCCCGCACGGCGCTGGAAGCGCTGGGCCTGCCGCCGCCGTCGCAGCTCCGGGGCGAGAGTCTCTGGACGATCGCGCAGCGGGGCCCGCAGGGCCCGGAGCGTCCGCGTATCGCGACGAGCACGTCTCGTTTCTCGGCGCGGTGGTCGGGCTTCGTGCTGTCGGGCTCGAGGGCTCGTGAGTCGAAGATGTGCAACCTCGCGCTGGAGGCCGACTGCGTGAGCGACGTCCGAGCGACGCATCCGTTGGCGGCCGAGATGCTGCATGCGCTGGTCTTCGAGGAGCTGAGCCGACCGGCCGCGCCCGTCCCGACGACGACCCTGGGCGCAGGCGCCAGCGCGGGCGGCGCCGGCGTCGGTGGCGCCGGGATCGTCTCGGCGTCGGCGACGGGCGGCGCCGCGGCTCCGTCCGACGCGAGCGACGCGCGGCGCTCGTATGCAGTGCCAGTGCATCCGAAGGCGCCCGACGCGGCGACCGCCGCTGCACTCCGCGCGTGGGGCCTGGGCGGAAGCGGAGGCGGCAAGTGAGCGCGCGGGCCCGACCGCGCATCTCTCACCCCGCGCGCGCGATGGCCTCGAACACCGCCGCCATCGCGACCGCGCCCGGATCCGCGACCCCGCGCAGCGCCTCGCTCGGCACGTAGCTCGATCGCCCCGCACGCGCCGTCGTCATCGACGCGGTCAGCTCCGCGCCGTGCTGCGCTGCCTTCGCAGCCGCCGCCAGGCCCTCGCCCGCCTCCAGCGCCGCCGCCGCCGGGAAGAGGGCGTCCAGCATCGTGCGGTCGCCCGGGGATGCCCCGCCGACCTCCTGGATGCGGCGCACGCCCGCGTGGAGCGCTCTTGCCCAGTCGAGCGAGTCCGGCGCCGCCGCATTCTTCGAGGCGGCGTCCTTCAACGCGCCGCCCATCGCCGCCACGCCGATCGACAGCAAGATGCCGCTCGACCCACCCATCACAGTCGAGAGGCGATCCGCGATGCTCGCGCACAGCAGCGGGGGCTCGCCGAAGGGCAGCCGATCGAGAGCCTCGAGGAGCGCTCGTGAAGCCGTCGCGAACGTCGAGCCCGTGTCGCCATCGCCCACCCTCGCATCGAGCGCATTCAGCTCCGCCTCCAGCGCCACGAGCGTCCGGCACGCGGTCTCCACCACCCGTCGACACGCCGGGTTCGACGACGACGCAAACGTCATCGCGGCCAGTTCTCCCGCCAGAGGAAGCGGCGTTACCTTCGCCGGCGCTCGGCCTTTCGACCACGCTCGCGGCTCGACGTCCGCCGATAGCGCGCGCTTCAGCTCGTCGTCGACGGGCAACACGGAGACCGACAGCCCCTTCATGTCGAGCGACGTCATGAGCCGATCCGGCCCGAACACCAGCGCCACCTCGCGGCCCTCGCGCTCCAGCGCGGCCAGGAGCGCACGCGTCGCCACCGCCATCTCGATCGGCGGCACGCCTCCGAGATCATTCACCAGCACCGCGAGCGGCAGCTTCGTCTCGCCGAGCGCAGCATCGAGCCGCTTCGCCATCGCCGCCGCGAGCTCTGCGATCGGACGATAGGCGATGGTCTCCGCGCCCGGCTCACCATGGATGCCGAGGCCCAGCTCGACCTCGCCCTCCGCGATACGTGCCTCGGGCGCCTGCCCGGGGATCGTGCACGAAGACAGGGAAATACCGAGCGATCGTACGTTCGTCGCGACGCGCTCCGCGGCCGCCTTCGCCTCGGCCAGCGATCCGCCCGAACGCGCGACGTGGCCGGCGACCTTGTGCACGAAGAGCGTGCCCGCGAGGCCGCGCGGTCGCGTCGCGTCGGCGATCGCGATGTCGTCCGCCACCACCACCATCTCGACCTTCGACCCCAGCGCCCGCGCACGCTCGGCAGCGAGACCGAAGCTCAGGCGATCGCCGGTGTAGTTCTTTACGATCAAGAGACAGCCCCCATCCCCGGTCACCGCGAGGATCGCCTCCAGCACGGCATCGACGCTGGGCGACGCGAAGATCTCTCCGCATACCGCCGCCGTCAGCAGGCCTGCGCCGACGAAGCCCGCGTGCGCCGGCTCGTGACCCGCCCCGCCTCCCGAGACGAGCGCGACCTGCGAGCGATCGGCGTCCGTGCGGACCAGCACCTTGATCGACGGATAGCCGTCGAGCCGCGCCACTTTCCCCTCGCCGAGCAGCACTGCTGCGTCGAGGGCCTCGGTGACGATGTCGTGCCGGTCGTTGATGAAGTGCTTCACCGGGGCATCGTGCCACGACGCGCGCGGGCTGCGCGAGAGCCGCGGACGCGATAGAAGAGAGGCCATGAACGATCGCGATCATCGGCCCCCGCAGCACATCGACCTCGTCGCCGTCGCGAAGCAGATCGCAACGCAGGAGGGCTTTGTCATCGACTTCGCACCGGAGGCGCGCGATGCCGCAGGCGTCCACGCACCGACGCGAGATCCCGCGGACGTCCGCGACGATCGCCAGCTCCTCTGGTCGTCGATCGACAATCGCGAATCGACGGATCTCGATCAGGTGGAGGTGTCGGAGCGCCTTCCCGACGGCTCGATCCGCGTGCGTATAGGGATCGCGGACGTCGACGTCTTCGTCCCCAAGGGCTCGCCCATCGATCGGCATGCGAGCGTCAACACCACCTCGCTCTATGCCGGTGTCGCCACGTTCCCGATGCTCCCCGATGATCTGTCGAGCGATGCGACGTCGCTCCTCGCGGACGTCGATCGCCTCGCCGTCGTGACCGACATGACCATCGCGCCCGACGGCGCCATCACCGCCTCCGACGTGTATCGCGCGCGCCTGCGCAATCACGCGAAGCTCGTCTACGAGGACATCGGAGCCTGGCTCGATCGGCGCGGCGAGCCTCCGCCCGAGGTCGCGGCGAACCCGGCCCTCGGCGATCAGCTCCTCATGCAGGAAGAGGCCGCACGCCGGCTGCGCAAGCGTCGCGTGGAGCACGGCGCCCTCCAGCTCGAGACCGCCGAGGCGCGGGCCGTCGCGAAGAACGGCGAGGTAATATCGCTCACGCTCGTCGACAAGAACCGCGGTCGCGACATCATCGAGGACCTCATGATCGCCGCGAACGGCGTGACCGCGCGCTACCTCGAGGAGCGGAACTTCGCGTCCTTGCGCCGCGTGGTCCGCACCCCGAAGCGCTGGGACCGCATCGTCGAGGTAGCCGCCGGGCGAGGCACCAAGCTTCCCGCCGAGCCGAATGCCATCGCCCTCTCCGAGTTCCTCCGCGACCAGCACGACTCCGATCCCCAGCACTTCACGGATCTGTCGTTGAGCATCGTCAAGCTGATGGGTCCGGGCGAATACGCGGTCGCCGATCCCTCGTCGCCCGAAGGGCACTTCGCTCTCGCCGTCGACGACTACGCGCACTCCACCGCGCCCAACCGGCGCTTCGGCGATCTCGTCACGCAGCGTCTCCTCAAGGCCGCGGCGAGCCAACAGCCGTCGCCGTACACGGTGGCCGAGCTCCGCGAGGTTTCCGCGCGCTGCACGGAGATGGAGAACCACGCGCGCAAGTTCGAGCGGACCATGCGCAAGGTCGCCGCCGCGACGTTCCTGTCGAAGCGCATCGGCGAGACCTTCGATGCGGTCGTCACCGGCGTCTCGCCGAAGGGCACCTTCGTCCGGCTCGTCACGCCGCCCGCAGAGGGTCGGGTGGTCAAGGGCGAGGAGGGCCTCGACGTCGGCGACACGCTGCGTGTCGAGCTCGTGGCGACCGAGCCCACCCGCGGTTTCATCGACTTCGTGCGCGCGTAGGTCACGTGCAGGTTCGCACGTGACACATCCGCTCTCGAGGCCTCCTAGACCAAGCCGGTCCCCGCGTGCTA
>JAYTOQ010000350.1:0-6999 GCA_043747665.1 Polyangiaceae bacterium
GCTTCGCCCGGCGAGCGCGAGCCCGCATGCGTCGTGAAAGTTCACGTGGCGACAAGCGCGGTCGCTCGACGTCGGACATGGTCGCCGCGATGAGAACGAGCCGACGTCAACTGCTGCAGTGGGCCGGCGCCGCCACCGTCGCGTCCTTCTGGTCCGGGTGCGGGCGTGGCGATGCGGCGCCGGCCGTTGCGCCGGCCGTTCCCGACCGCGAGCGGCGAACTGGGGCACCACGTCACCGAGCAACGACTTCGCCACGTTCCTGCCGCTCGATCGCGCGACGGAGCGCGCGCGTGGCGCCGGTGATCGGCATCCACAATCAGATGAAGAGCGGGCTCGCCGACGTGATCGCCGGCTTAGCGGTTCCGATCGCGGGCCTGTTGCCGCATGCGCTTCACGATGTCTTTGGCAAGCTCGACGTGGACTTCCGGCGCACCGGGTTATCGCGAGGCGGCAGATGCGCCAGTCTCCGGCCCAAATCCCGGCGCCGATCCTGCCGTATCGCTGCCGCAACCGAGTGGAGACGCGAGCGTCCGCGCGAGCACGAGCACAACGGAGTCGGAAATAGCGATGGATCGTGGGAGCACGAGCGCATCCTGGCAGCGCGATGTTTACGCGCTCCCGCATGCGACGCGGTCCCGTCGCCTTTGCGCGAGTGGGGCGAGGAGGTGCGCATTTCGAGCGCCGGTCGCGGAAAGTTCCGGCGGTCCTGCACCACGTGCGCAACGCGAAAATTAGGCTCAAGATACCGCGCTCAGGAAGGTGATGCAGATGTCGGATCCCACAGAAGCGCCGCTTTCGACCTCGCTCTCGCCGCTGCTCGACGACTCGTCGACCGACGTGACGACGCAGCTTGCGGCCTCCGATCGAACGGCCGACGAACTCGACGCGTTCACTCCGCAGGCGGCAGATGCTGGAGGCACTCGAGTCGGCGACGGCGTTGCGCGCGCGGAAGGCGCCGGGGACGTGACGGGCGAAATCGAAGCGCTCGCGGAAGGCGTCGCCGACGCGACGGGCGAAATCGAAGCGCTCGACATCCTGGAGGTCGTGGAGGTGCTGCGGACGTCGCGCATCGCGGTCGCGCCGGTGTCCGAGCCGGTGTCGCTGGCTCCGCATGCGCCGCCGCATTCGCGCGCCGCCGAGGTGCTGGAGACCTCGCGGCTGCCCGCCGTGATGATCGCGCGTCCATCGGTTCCACACGCGCCGGTGCCGATCGTGCCGGTGCCGATCGTGCCGGTGGCGCTCGCGTCGGTGCCACACGCGCCGGGTGGGTACGACCCGTCGTCGATCGCACCGCTCGCGCTCGACGTCACGTCGCCGCCGCGCGGATCCTATGCGTCCGATCCGTCGTACGGCTCGGCGACGCACGCGGCCTGGCGCACGCCGATGCCGCCCGACCTGCGCGAGTCGACGCTGCAGATCGCGCGAGCGGCGGGGATCCCGTCGCGCGCGTCACGCATCGTGGTGTTCACGGCAAGCGTGGCGGGCATGTGTCTCGTGGCTGGCATCCTTGGCGTGATGCTCGGCTATTCGCACGCACCCGCCAGAAGCGCACAGCCGATGTCGCTCGCTGCGCCGGGCCCGGTTGCGGGTGGTGGTGGTGGTGGTGCGATGGCGGCGGGTGGTCCGCGAGCTGCGGGCGGTGGTGGTGCGGTCGCGGCGGGTGGTCCGGGTGCCGCGGGCTCCGTCGCGGCGGGTGCTCCGGCTCCGCGGGTTGCCGTCGTGACCGGCGCTCACGAGGAGATCACCGAGGGACCGATCCTCGTTCCGGCGAAGGACGCCGCGTCGATCGCCGATCCGCTCGACGAGCTCGCCGTGAAGCCGGCGCCGATGGCGACGCCGGTGGTGGCCGCGCCTGCGCCCGCGGCTGCCCCGGCGGCGGCGCCGCGCAACGTGTCGGCAGCGCCTGCTGCACCGGTCGCTCGTGCGATGGCGTCCCCGGGCGCGCGGTCGTCGTCGTCGTCAGCATCGTCGTCGAGCAGCACGAACAACAGCGGCACGGGCGTGCTGCGGCTCCCGGCGTCCGTCAGCGGCGTCCTGATCGACGGCGTGCCTCACAAGGCCGGCGGCGGCGGTCTCGTGGTCTCGTGCGGGCGCCACACGGTGAAGGCGCCGGGCCATCCGTCGCGCTTCGTCATCGTCCCGTGCGGCGGCAGCGCCGCGCTCTGAGGGACTCGCTGCCTTCGGACAATCGGCGCGACGATTCGGCTCACGACGCTCGCAAACGCGACGCACCGCTCACGAAATCGCAGAGCGTCTCGCGCGTCCCATCTAAGATCGCCGGCGTGCATCACCCGTTCGACGACATCACCGAGGCCTCCCTGCGCCGACGCCGCAGCGCGAAGTGGGCGCTCTACGGTCCCGACGTGCTCCCCGCGTGGGTGGCCGAGATGGATTTTCCGATCGCAGAGCCGATTCGGAGTGTCCTGCATGCGGCCATCGACCACGACGACTGTGGTTACGCCGATCCTGCGGGTCTCGGCAGCGCGTTCGCGCCGTGGGCGAAGGCGTCGTGGGGCTGGGACGTGGCGGAGAAAGACGTGCACGTGGTCTGCGATGTCGTGACCGGCATCGCGGAGATCCTGCGGGTCGCGACGGCGGTAGGCGACAGCGTCCTCATCGAGCCGCCCGTCTATCACCCGTTCGCGTCGACCATCCGGCAGCTTGGTCGCGTCGTGGTCGAGGCGCCGCTCGTGCGCGGCGCCGATGGACACGCGCCCGACCTCGAGGTCATCGAGCGCGCCTATGCCGGAGGTGCGCGCGCTCATCTCCTGTGCTCGCCGCACAATCCCACCGGGATGGTCTACGCGGAGTCGGCGCTCGCGCGCATCGCGGAGCTCGCGGATCGGTTCGGGGTCCTCGTGCTAGCCGACGAGATCCATGCACCCCTCACGCTTTCGGGCGCGATCCATCGACCTTTTCCGACCATCTCCCAGGCGGCGGCACGTCGAACCATCGTCCTCACGTCGGCATCGAAGACGTGGAACCTCGCCGGCCTGAAAGCGGCGGTGATGGTGGCATGCTCCGACGAGTCGCGCGCGGTGCTCGCCCGATTGCCGCCCGACACTCCGTATCACGCGGGTCACCTCGGCGTGCTCGGCGCGCGTGCTGCGTTTCGCGAAGGAGGCGAGTGGCGCGCGAGCGCCGTCGCCATCATCGACCGCAACCGCGTGTTGCTGCGCGATCTCCTCGCCGAGCACCTCCCGCGCGTCGGCTACGTGCCGCCTCGAGCCGGATATCTCGCCTGGCTCGACTGCGCGGCGCTGGGGCTCGGCGACGATCCGTCCGTCGCGTTCCTCGAGCGCGGAAAGGTGGCTTTGTCGGCCGGCCCGATCTTCGGCACGAACGGCCGAGGCTTCGCGCGGCTGAACATCGCGACCTCGCGCGGCCTGCTCGAGGAGGCGGTGCGTCGCATGGCGAGCGCAGCCAGCGGATGAAGCGCGGAGAGCGCACTGCGTCGCGCATCGAGCGAGGCGACTGGCAGACGCCGCGCGCGCTCGCCGAGACCGTGCTCGATCGCGTTGCCGCCTGGCAAGCGACGAGCGCGCGCGCGCCACGTACCGTGGTCGAGCCGACGTGCGGCAAGGGCGCGTTCCTCGCCGCCGCCGCGCGGCGCTTTCCGCGTGCGGCCCTGCTCGGCTACGAGATCAATGCAAGCTACACGCGCTTGGCGCGAGCCGCACTGGGCGCGCGCGCGCGCATCGAGACGCGCGATTTCTTCGACGTCGCGTGGGAGCGCGAGCTCGCCGCGCTGGACGGCCCGCTCCTCGTGCTCGGCAATCCGCCGTGGGTGACGAGCGCCCAGCTCGGTGTACTGGGCTCCAACAATGCCCCGGACAAGGCGAACGCTCGCGGCCTCCGTGGGCTCGATGCGCTCACGGGCAAGAGCAACTTCGACGTCTCGGAGTGGATGATGGTGCGCCTCCTCGAGGCGCTCGCCGGTCGCGATGCGACCATCGCGCTTCTCTGCAAGTCGGCGGTCGCACGGCGGGTCGTAGAGACCATCGCGGCGCGCGATCTCCCCGTCACGCCGGTGGGGTTGTGGCGCGTGGACGCCGCGCGCCACTTTCATGCGTCGGTGTCGGCGGTGCTCTTCGTGGCGCAGACCCGCGGCACGAAGCGAAGCTCGAAGCGGCGTGACTCCGACGCCCCTGCCAAGCCGCGCGCCGCGCTGCACGCCAGGCCGCGCGCCAAGCCGCACGCGATCTGGCCGGTGTTCGCCGAGCTCGACGCCACCGACGGACGCGCCGAGTCGGCGCTTGCGGTCGTCGACGGCGTGCTTGTGGCCGACGCGGACCGCTTCGCGCGCACGCGTCATCTCGCAGGAACGTGCGCGCCCGAGTGGCGCTCGGGTGTGAAGCACGACTGCGCGCGGGTCATGGAGCTCGTACGCGCGACCGCGTCGTCGCCGTGGCGCAATGGCCTCGGCGAGGTGGTCGACATCGAGATCGAGCTCGTGCACCCGCTCCTCAAGAGCTCCGACGTCGCGAACGAGCGCGGTGAGCCGACGCGCGCGATGATCGTGACGCAGCGCTCGCTCGGGGAGGACACGACCGCGCTGCGCGAGCGCGCCCCGCGTGCGTGGCGCTACCTCTCCCGGCACCGCGCGCTGTTCGACGCGCGCAAGAGCTCGATCTACGAGAGGCAGCCGCCCTTCGCGATCTTCGGGGTCGGCAGCTACTCGTTCGCGCCGTGGAAGGTGGCCATCTCGGGGCTCTACAAGCGCTCGACCTTCACCGTGGTGGGCCCTCACCAGGGGCGGCCCGTGGTGCTCGACGACACCTGCTATTTCCTCGCGTTCGACGACGAGGCCCAGGCGCGGCGTGCAGCGGTCGCGCTGCGGTCGACACCAGCGAGCGATTTCCTGGGCGCGCGCATCTTCTGGGACGCGAAGAGACCGATCACGAAAGGCATCCTCCAGACGCTCGACCTCCAGGCGCTGCTACGCTGAACGAAGAGCGCCTTGGTCCTCCGGCCCCCGACAGGTGAACGCCGCGAGCGGAAGCGCGGCTCGTGGATCGATTAGATCCAGGGCACGGTGCAAGCGTTGCAGCGGGCAGCGGCATCGCGGGGCGCGTCGGCGCTGCGCGGCTTCGATGCGGTGGTGACGTCCGATCTGCCGATCGGCGCTGGCCTGGCGTCGAGCGCGGCCCTGGAGGCAGCCCTGATACGTGCACTATGCATGGCTCTCGCGATCGAGCGTCGTCGTGCCGTAGCTTCGAGCGGTAGGCCGAGGGGGCAAGAAGGCGGAAGGCGCGTGCTGGACCTTCGAGCGGCCGCCGCATGAAGGTTGGCCAACTGCCGCCGCAGGTGCGAAGCATGGACCGTGAGCGCCGCTGACATCCCGCCGGAGCTGCTGCTGATCGTGGCGGCGCTCGCCGTCGCGATCGCGGTCGCGCAGGCGCTGATCATGGCGTCACGACGCTGGGCACGGAGCCGCCGGATGTCCTTGCGGATGGAGCGCGCGGTGCTCGGTGAGGCGCGCGCGCCGGCGCTGCTCGAGGCGCGTGGGTTCGCGGTGATCGGCGCGCAAGTGATGGTCGAGCACGCCGTTCGCATCGACGACCGCGTCGTTGCCGTCCCGTTGCGCGCCGACTACCTCGCAGAGCGGAACGGCGCGCGTTACGTGGTCGAGGTGAAGACGGGCGCGCTCGCGCCGCGCATCGAGACGAGCGCGACGCGCCGGCAGATCCTCGAGTACCGCATCGCCTTCGACGTCGACGGCGTGGTCCTGGTCGACGCCGAATCGGGCCGCGTCCATGAGATAACGTTTCCGTCCCTCGCGCGGCTCGCGCGCCCGGTCGCATCGCGCACGTGGCGTGTCATCGCGGTCGCCATCGCGGCGACCGCCGCGGTGGTCGTCGTGCTCGCTCGCCTGGCGTGACCGACGGCGGGCCGCGACCGTCAAGACCCGAATCCTGCCCGCGCTTCGTCATTTCGGGGGACATGCCGACGGTCAAGACCCTGACGGTCGCCGACGGTCAAGACCCTGACGGTCGGCGACGGTCAAGACCCTGACGGTCGGCGACGGTCAAGACCCTGACCGTCGCAGCCGACCCACCGAGCGCGCCCGCCCAGCGCTCAGAAGTCGTCGTCGTCGAGGCGGCGCATCGCCGCGTTCGCGTCGCGCACCGCCTTCACGGTCTTCGCGAGCTCCTTCGCGAACGCGGGCGAGCGCGCGAGCGCATCGTCGAGCGCGGCGCGCGTGTCGTCCGGCACGTGCGCGCGGGCGTTCCAGGAGTCCTCGAACATCATCTCGGTGGCGGAGACTGCGAGGGAAGGGAAGGCGCCATCGGGGATCTCTCCGGTGCCCACGACGAGGAGGCGCGTCCAGAGCGCCTTCATCGCGTGGTTGAAGATGCTCTCGTAGGGCTTGCCGCGCAGACCGACCTCGGCGCGGAGATCCTTCGTCGACCGCGGCGACATCTCTCGCAGGCGCTCGAGGATCTCCAAAGACTCGTGCGGAAGCCCGGCGAAGACGTCCCCCGCCTCGGTCAGCCGACCGAGCAGCGCGTGGAACACCGGCAGCGAGAAGAACGTCGCGCGACCATGAAACCACTTCGCGTAGGCGACCTCGCTGGAGTGCGCGAGGCGCTCGCGGAGGTGCCACACCTGCGCCACGCGCGGGTCCGCGTCCGAGTCCCACGACCAGCTCATCTTGCTCTTCGGATACAGCGCGCTCCAGAGCGACACCGGCTCGGGCTTGTTGTCGATCGGGTAGACGAGACAGATCCCGAGGCGATTGATGATCGACACGGCGCGATCGAGCTTCACGGCGCGACGCTCCAGATCTCCGTGCCGGCCGGGACCTCCTCCGGCGTGACTCCGTGGAGGCGATACATCGCGAAGGGCGGGAGCGGACCGCGCATGTGCGCGACGTCGACTTCTGCCGAAACCTCGCGTGACGAGCCGTCGGGGAAGCGGAGCTGCACCGCAAACTTTCCGCGCGGCGGAGCGGCGCTCGTGAAGCGCGGCATGACGACGACTCCGGGACCCTTCGCG
>JAYTOQ010000351.1:0-1639 GCA_043747665.1 Polyangiaceae bacterium
TTGCTCGGACCGGACTTGAAGCAGATGCTCAAGGAGGATCCTGATCAGGTGCGCGAGCTGCTCGAGGAGATCCACCCGGAGGACCTCGCCGATCTCATCGGCGAGCTCGACGCCGACGAGGCCGCCGAGCTCCTCGCGCGCATGCCCGCCGAGGACGCCGCGCCGATCTTCGAGCGCCTCGAGGAGGACGAGCAGGAAGAGATCGCCGAGCTGATGCCGCCCGAGAGCGTGGCGCAAATCGCGAGCGAGATGGCGCCCGACGATCGCGCCGACCTCTTCAGCGTGCTGCCCGAGGCGATGGGCGACGCCATCCTCGACCGCCTCGAGCAGTTCGATCCCGAGGGCGCCGAGGACGTCCGCGAGATCGAGAAGTGGCCGGCCACGAGCGCCGGTCACCTCATGACCACGTCGTACGTGCACGTCGCGCCCGACTGCACCGTTGCCGCCGCCATCGAGGCGGTGCGGTCGCACGCCGAAAATCACAAGGAGAACGTCTACAACGTCTACGCGATCGAGACCGGCGACAAGCTGGTCGGCATCGCGTCACTGCGCGATCTCTTGCTCGCGAAGTCGTATGTCCCGCTCGCCGAGATCCTCCGTCAGAACGTGATCAGCGTGCGGCCGGACGTCGACCAGGAAGAGGTCGCCCGCAAGATGGCGAAGTACGACCTCAACGTCATGCCCGTCGTCGACGAGAACGGGCAGATCCTCGGGGTCATCACCATCGACGACATCATCGACGTCCTCACCCTCGAGCAGACGGAGGACGTGCAGAAGCTCGGCGGTATCGAGCCGCTCGACACGCCGTATTTCCGCACCAGCTTCCTCACGTTCATCAAGAAGCGCGGGGTGTGGCTCTTCGTCCTCTTCTTCGGCGAGTTCTTCACGCAGACGGCGCTCCGCCACTACGACCCGGTCTTCGAGGCCATCCACGGCGCCGCCTACTACGTGCCGCTCCTCATCTCCGCGGGCGGTAACTCCGGCTCCCAGTCGTCGACGCTGGTCATCCGCGGCATGGCGGTCGGCGAGATCAAGCTCCGCGACTGGTGGCGCATCCTCGTGCGCGAGGCGGGAATGGGGCTCGTCCTCGGCGTCGGCCTCGCCGGTGTCGGCTTTCTGCGCGTGCTCATGTACCCTGAGCAGCACGTGAACTTTGCGCTCACCGTCGCCATCACACTGGTCGGCATCGTCATGACCGGCTGCACGGTCGGCGCCATGCTCCCCATCCTGCTGAAGCGGATCGGCATGGACCCCGCCACCAGCTCGACGCCCTTCATCGCCAGCCTCGTCGACGTGCTCGGCATCGTGATCTTCGTGCATGTCGCGAAGTTCGTCATGTCGTCGGTGCTCGCAGCCACGCCGCTCACCGCGCCGGTATTCGGGGCCCATTGAGGCGTTCGCGCGGCCGCCCGGAACTGCTCGCGGTCGCGGTCGCGAGCCTCGTCTTCGTTGCCGGCGCTGTCGCCGGCTGCAAGAAGCACAAGCCGCCGCCGCGCGTCCGCATCTGGATGGGCGCGTCACATGCGTGCAGTCTGCAAAAGACCGGCGACCTCGAATGCTGGGGCCGCAACGATGCCGGGCAGCTCGGCGACCGCACCACCACCACGCGCGCGCTGCCGGCGCCGGTCCTCAACATCGG
>JAYTOQ010000352.1:0-1981 GCA_043747665.1 Polyangiaceae bacterium
CCCTCGGTGATGCTGTCGCTCGAGGCGATGCTCACGTGCGGGCCGCGCATCGCGAGCACACGCTCGTAGATCAGCGTCCAGCGAACGCGCACGATCGGCGCCGCCGGGGCCTCGAGGTCGATGCGCTCGCACCATGTACCGCGGATGCGCGTGTCGCTCCGCTGCTCGCGCGCCCCGGCATGCTCGCCGCTCGCGACGCCGCCCCACGTGCGTCCGAATGTGCGCTCGGCCTCGGCGACGATCTCGCCGCGCGCCCCCTCGGCGAAGACCACGAGGCGCGCGCGCCGGAACATGTCGCCGGTCGGGAACGCGTGACCGACATCGACGCGAATGACGACGCGGAGCGCGTTCGGCTTCTCGCCATCGCGCGTGACCTCGACGTGAACGGCGCGCGCGAGCTGCGACGGCGCGTGCCCGGAGACGAAGCGATGCTGCCGATGCCCGTCGCGTACGGGCATGTGGCACTCGGCGCATCTGACGCCGGCGTAGCTCGACGCGGCGTGCTCGCTGACGGTCTCCTGCACGAGGTCGGGCCGCCCATCGCCGAACGTGAACTGGTGGCATCCCGCGCACGCCGCGTCAGCCGCAGCGGCACCGGCACCGGCAGCGGAACCGGCACCGGAACCGGCAGCGGCACCGGAACCGGCACCGGCGCCGGCGCCGGCATGTGCGCTCGCGTGGCACGCCGCACAGTCGACGCCGGCCGCCACGCCGCCGCGCGCCGGCGCCGCCGCAGCAGGCGCATGGCAACGCGTGCAGAATGCATGGTCCTTCGGCTCCTCCATGGCGAGGCTTGCCTGGAACGTCGCGTCCGTGAACGCCGCCCGATGGAACGACGCCCGCCACTCACTCGCGATCGCTGCGTGACAGGTCTCGCACGACGCTGCCGCATCGTCAGCCGCTGCGATGAGCGCCGGCGCCGGCGCCGGTGAGGCCGCCACCACGACGGCGCGCTCATTGCAGGCCGGCACGAGGGCGGCGAGGGCGGTCGCGGCCGTGATCGCTGCGAGCAGCGCGCGCGCAGTCACCTCGGGGTAGCCGTCCCGGTCACGAGATCGACGCCGAGCGTGCGCCTGGCGGCCGGATCGCCGCAGACGATCTCGGGGCGCAGTCGCTCCTTCGCGCCGACGATCGCGACGAGCTTCTTCGCGGTCTCGAGGTCCTTCGCCTTCGCGCCCACCAGCGTGCGATCGCCGGAGACGAAGTCCACGAGCGCGACGTCCCCGAGCTCCGGATGACCCTTGAGCGTGGCGCGGAGGCGGGGCCAGTCGTCGTCGTTCTTGAGCGCCTTGCTACGTCGCGCGAGCACCACGAACGGCGAGGCGCACGGCGCGGCGGCCTCGTTCGTCGCGTTGACCATGGGCGGCCAGGACTGGAACCCGTGTCCGAGGTTGATGTTGTTGTTCTCGGGATCGGGCTCGTTGCAGCGCATCGTCTCCTTCACGGGCTTCGAGCGGAACAGCACGGTGTGGAGCTCCTGGTCCTTCCACCCGGGACCTTTCTCCCAGTACATGCCGGTGACCAGCACGTCGCCGGGCGACGCCACCAGCACTGACTTCGCCTTGATGCTCGCGCCGGCGGTGAACGGCGGCGGAGGTAGGGGCATCGCCTTCCACTCCTCGCCTTCGCGTCGATACAGCTTGCCCGACTTGCCGACGATCCACGCGCCCGCGTTCTCGACACCATCCAAGTCCACCACCGTCTCGGGCGTGACGATGGACGTGGCGCTCGTCGCGGTGAGACGTTGCACGGTGCCGCCGTCGGTGAGGATCCACAGGTCATCGGGCGCAGCGCGACGCATGCGCGTGATGCCGTCTCCCTTGATGGTCTTTGCGAGCGCGTGGAAGGCCGAGCCGTCCCAGCGTACGACGCGATCCTTGCGCGCGACATACACCTCGTCGGGCGCGAGCTCGTAGACCTTCGAGGCGCCGCCGCTGTCGGCGGGATCGCGACCGAGCAGCCGATCGAGCGCGTGCTCGGT
>JAYTOQ010000353.1:0-2466 GCA_043747665.1 Polyangiaceae bacterium
AAGCTCGGCGTGTCGTCGCTCAAGATCGAAGGTCGCCTCAAGGGCCCCGAGTACGTCGGCGCGACCACCCGCCTCTATCGCAAGGCCATCGATGCCGCCGTCGGCGACGGCGCCGCTCCCTCCGAGGACGAGCGGCGCGCCGCGCTCCAGACCTTCACGCGCGGCTCCGGCACCGGCTTCTTCGAGGGCGTCGATCATCAACGCCTCGTCGAGGGACGCGCGTGCGATCACCGCGGCCTCGAGGTCGGCCTCTTGCGTAGCATCGAGCCATTCCGCGGGCGCACGTCGCTCGTGGTCGATCTCGACGTCACGCTGGCGCGCGGCGACGGCATCCTCGTCGAGGGCGGCTTCGCCAGCGACGGCGAGGTGGGCGGCCGCGTCTGGACGCTGTCGGTAGGCGGCCGCGACGTGGAGCGCGCGAATCCCGGCGACACCGCCTACGTGTGGCTCGGTCCGGACGTGAAGCTCGACGTGAACGCGCGCGCCAATGCCGAGGCGCGGGCGCAGGCCGACGCGCGCATGAACGGCAACTCCGATGCGCATCGCGGCGCCGACACGAAGGCGCGCTCGGCGGGTCGTCGCGTCTTTCGCACCAGCGATCCGTCCGGCGCGAAGAAAATCCTCGGCGACCTCTCCCAGACGCCGGCGCGTACGCGGCTCGATCTGCGCATCGCGGGGCGCATCGGTGAGCCGTTCGTGCTCGAGGGAAGCTCCGCGGCCGGAGCCTTCGCGCGCGTCACCGGCGACGCGATGATCGAGCAGGCGCGCTCGGCGCCGCTCGACGAGACCGCGCTGCGCGAGAAGCTGGGCAAGCTCGGTGACTCGCCGTTCGAGCTGGGAGCGCTGGAGGTGGCCCTGCCGGCGGGGACCATCGTGCCGGTGTCGTCGCTCAACCGAGCACGCCGCGCGCTCGTCGCGGCGCTCGCGGAGACCGCCAGCTCTACCCACGCGACGACCGGTGTATCGTACACGGACCTGCTCGCGAGGGCTGCGCCGCCGGCGGATCGTCGACCGGCGGGGGGCCTCTTCGTGCTGTGCCGCAACGTCGAGCAGGCCACGGCGGCCGTCGAGGCCGGCGCCGACGGCGTCTATCTCGATTTCCTGGAGCTGACCGGCACCGGAGAGGCGCTTCGTCTTTTGCGCGAGCGCGGCGCGTTCGTGGGCGTCGCGCCGCCGCGCATTCGCAAGCCTGGCGAGGAGAAGATCGATCGCTACGTGTCGTCGCTGGCACCCGACGCGCTGCTGGTGCGCGGGTTGGGCGCGCTGCGCGAGCTCGGACGCGGGGATTCATCCCTGGGGATGAACGCGAACATCACCAGGGATGAACGGCGCCCCGTCGCCATCGGCGACTTCTCGCTCAACGTGACGAACCGGCTGACCGCCGCCGAGGTGCTCGGCCGCGGGCTCGCAGCCTTCACGCCGTCGTTCGATCTCGATGCTGCGCAGCTCCTGGATCTCGTGGGCGCATCACCGTCCGGCGTGGCTTTCGGTCCGTGGGCGGAGGTGGTTGTCCACCACCCGATGGCGCTCTTCCACATGGAGCATTGCGTGATCGCAGCGCTCCTCTCGGAGGGCCGCGATCACCGCACGTGCGGGCGGCCGTGCGATCTCCACCAGGTGTCGCTCCGCGACCGCGCCGGCATGGACCACCCCGTCGAGGCCGACGTGGGCTGCCGCAACACCGTCTTCCACGCGCGACCGCAGAGCGCCGTGCAGCTCTTGCCGCAGCTGGTCGCCGCAGGCGTCGCGCGCTTCCGCATCGAGCTGGTTCGCGAGCAGGCCGCCGACGTGACGCGCCTGGTGACCGCGTATCGCCGTGCTATCGAGACCCCCGCGCGTGCCCACGACGTCTGGGCGGAGCTCCGCAGCGGCGACACCGGCAACGGCTACGGCGTGGTGAAGGGCTCGCTCCGCATCGTCAGCTGAGGGAGCGCGGCAAAGCGACGACGCACTGCCTTCGACCGCGCAGACCGCGCAGACCGCGGCGCGCCCTCGCCGCCACATCGCTGGGGACCGCCAGGCAACCTTTCGGTAGAATGGACGCGTGAAGAGCTCGAGCATCGCTGCACGTCACGCGCTTCGTCTCGTGGTCATCGGGTCGTGCCTCGCCGTGGGCAGCTGCTCGCTCTTGGTCGATGTCAGCGGACTGTCTGGAGGCAACGTGCCGTCGGCAGACGCATCGATCGTCACGGGTGACAGTCAGACCACGGACGGCCCGACCGCCACGGACGGCCCAACGGCGGAGGGCGGTGGGGAGGAGACAGGCCACTCCCCGGCACCGTTCTGCGCGAACGTGGACGCCAGCTTCTGCGACGACTTCGACGATCCCGGGCGCGCGTTCCTGGTAGGGAATTGGGAGTTCGGGGAGATGTCCGATGGCGGCGCCGAGGTCCTGGATACGACAAGCCCGCTCTCGCCGCCGCGCGCTGCGCGCTTCACCTACGCGGCGAACGTTCCACCGCCTGG
>JAYTOQ010000354.1:0-2360 GCA_043747665.1 Polyangiaceae bacterium
AGAAGGTCGACGGCAAGAGCGTGGGCAAGAAGGTCGCGAGCGCCGTGAAGACGGCGGCGGTGCGCGTTCGGCAGAAAGTGGCGCCGAAAAAGCAGATGGCGCCGCCGGTCGAGACGCTCGACCGGCTGCACGCCATGCACCCCGACGCCCACTGCGAGCTCGATCACGCGAACGCGTTCCAGCTCCTGTGCGCGACGGTGCTGAGCGCGCAGACCACCGACGTCAACGTCAACAAGGCGACGCCCAAGCTCTTCGCGACCTATCCCGACGCAAAGGCGCTCGCGAAAGCCGAGCAGCTCGACGTGGAGCCGTTGGTCTCGACGCTGGGCTTCTTCCGACAGAAATCAAAGAGTCTCATCGGCCTCGCAAAGGCCCTCGTCGAGCGCCACGACGGGGAGGTGCCGCGAACGATGGAGGCGCTGATCAAGCTCCCGGGCGTCGGCCGAAAGACGGCGAACGTCGTGATGGGCGTCATCTGGCACGCGCCGGACGGCGTGGTGGTCGACACGCACGTGCAACGCATCTCACAGCGCCTCGGGTGGACGAAGCAGACCGACCCCGTCAAGATCGAGAGCGATCTCTGCAACCTGCTTCCGCGCCCCCGCTGGGACATGGCGAGCCACATCTTGATCTTCCACGGTCGCCGGATGTGTCTCGCCCGGAAGCCCAACTGCGAGAAGTGCGGCGTAAACGACGTGTGCCCGAGCGCTTTTCGCGCGGAAAAAGTAGGCCGCAAGCCGCCACGCGTCGCTCGCGTGTCCGCCGTATGATCGAGC
The DNA here is from genome assembly GCA_043747665.1 of Polyangiaceae bacterium. Taxonomy (GTDB): domain Bacteria; phylum Myxococcota_A; class Polyangia; order Polyangiales; family Polyangiaceae; genus Labilithrix. Next base: position 777 of record JAYTOQ010000354.1, read on the forward strand.
GATGAGCAGCACGTCATGAGCACGCTTGCCTTCATTGCTCGCTTCCGAGAGCTCCACGAAAAGGCGAAGAGCGGCTCGCTCGGCGCGCTGGATCGACCCGAATACGTCCAGGCGCGGCGTGAGCTGGGGCGCTTGCTCCTGATCGCGCAGCAGATGAATCACAACGGGAAAACACTCCGCGCGGCACTACGGATCGCGCAGCTGGTCAAAGTGGAGCTCGACCTCGGCGGCTCGACGCCGGAGCGCACGTCGACGATGGACCTCGCGAGCGGCGGCTTCGCAGCGCTGCTCCAAGCGAGTCAGGCGATGGGACGCATGGCTGGCTTCACGCTGCACGTACCGGCGTTCGCCGGTAGCGGGACGCAGCCGATCATCGGCAAGGCGAAGGTCGTGAGCACGCGTTCGCAAGGCAGCCTGCATCGCGTCAGCTTCGCGTTCGATGCCCTCACGCCGGCGAACCAAGAGCTCCTCGACATGGCGATCATCGACTACGTACTCCGCCGCTTCCAGCTGCCGGCGTGATTCGCGGTGGCGCCGTGCCTAGCGCGCTTTGAACGCCGCGAGGAGCTGCTCGGTCGCGGTGTACGGGTCGATGGTCTTCTGCTCGACGTCCACCACCGCCTGATCGAGCGCGGCGCCGAGCGCGTCGGTGGCCGCTTCGATCAGTGTCTCGCGGAGCGCCTCGCGCAGCTCCTCCGCGAGGCGAAGGCGCCGTCGCGTCCGCCCCGATTCGGTGCCGTCGAGCCATGATTTATGGCGATCGAGAGCGTCGACGAGCTCGGTGATGCCCTCGTTCTTCGTGGCGATGCATTTCGTGATCGGAGGCGTCCAGTGCTCTTCGTGGGTCTTTCCCGCAGGCGCATCGCCGACACCTGCGATGACGTCGACCTTCACGCCGCCGTGGACGACGTGCGCGCGGCTGCGGCCAGAGGCCACCATCGTCTCGGTGCCGAGCGCAATCATCAGCTCGAGGTCGCGCATCGTCGAGTCGGCGCCGTCGCGGTCGGCCTTGTTGACCGCGAAGACGTCGGCGGTCTCGAGGATGCCGGCCTTGATGGCCTGCACCTCGTCGCCCATGCCGGGCGCCATGACCACCAGCGTGGAGTGCGCGGTGCGCGTGATCTCGAGCTCGTCCTGACCGACGCCCACGGTCTCGACGATGACCACGTCGCTGCCGTACGCGTCGAGGACGCGCACCATGTCTCGCGCCGATCGCGAGAGGCCGCCGAGATGTCCGCGCGTCGCCACCGACCGGATGAACACGCCGGGATCCGTCGCATGGCGCGTCATGCGGATCCGATCGCCGAGGATGGCCCCTCCGGTGTACGGGCTCGAGGGATCGACGCAGATGACGCCGACGGTGCGACCGCCCGCGCGATAGCGCTCGACGAGCCGATCCGTGAGCGTGCTCTTGCCGGCGCCGGGGTTGCCGGTCACGCCGACGACGAAGGCGCGGCCGGTGCGCGGGAAGATCTCCTTGAGGAGATCGAGGTAGCCGGGCATGCGATCGTCGACGTTGCGCATGGCGCGCGCAGCGGCGCGCTGATCCCCCTGGGCGATGCGCGTTCCGAGGTCCGACATCGA
>JAYTOQ010000355.1:0-4551 GCA_043747665.1 Polyangiaceae bacterium
GCTCGCACCGCCGACGAGGTCCCACGCGGTGTCTCCGTGCGGATGCTGCGCGACGACTTCGACGTGCGGGACGCCGCGTTCGACCTCGTGGTGATCCCCGATCTCGGAACGCTCCCCGATCCGGCGGGCTCCATCGTCCGGCTCCGTCGCGTCGTCGATCCGCGCGGAGCGGTGGTGGCGATGGGGCGCGCTCGCACGCAGCAGCAGCAAGACGGAGACGCGTCCGACGACGACACGTTCCCCGAGATGGCTCCGGCGGTCGTCGACTACGCGGAGCTCTACGATCTCTTCGCGCTGCAGTTCGAGAGCGTGACCATGAACGGCGTGCTGCCGTTCGCGGGCGTGGTCTTCGCCGAGCTCGGCGCCGGCGACGATCTCGCCGTGAGCGTCGACACGCGTCTCGTCGCGCCCGACCCGCCCGCCGTCTTCGTCGTCGTTGCCGGGCGCGAGGAGTCCGCCCTCGATTCCTATGCCATCGTTCAGGTCGCGGCCTCGCTGCCGAACGTCGCGGCATCGGTGGAGCTCGTCGACGTCGAGTCGCTCGACACGATCGCCATCGACATTCCCATCGTCACGCGCGACGCGGGTCGTCACGATCACGAGGTCGCGACGGCGTTCGCCACGATGCAGCTCAGGGCGGAGCTCCTTGCGACGCAGCTCGACGAGCATCGCGCGCGCCTCGCCGCCATCGACAGCCGCAGCGCGGAGCTCACCGACCGCTACGAGCAGGTCACGCTCGAGCGCAACTCCGCATGGGTGCGTGCCGCGGAGCTCGAAGGTATCCTCGTGACCGCGCAGCAGGCGCTCGCCGTCCTCGAACGACGCCTGATCGCCGCGGAGCGGGGGATGCTTGAACGCGACGATCAGATCGCGGCGCTCAACGCCGAGCTCGACGCGCGCACCAACAACGGCTCCGAGCTCACGACCGAGGCCGTCGACCCTTTGATGCTCGCCGAGCTCGTCGCACGCGCCGAGCGTGCTGAGGCGTCCCTCGCGCTCCACGTCGCCGATCTCGCGCACCTCAGCGAGGCGCAGGCCGTCGAGACGCACATCCTCGAAGAGCAGCTCCGTGATCGTGCGCGGGTGATCGCCGCGACCGACAAGGAGCTTGGCCGTCGCGAGCAGCTCGTGCGCGAGCTGGTCTTGTCGCTCGAAGAAGCGCGGGACCAAGCGGGGACGGTTGGTGGCGGAGGCGCGATCTTCGAGGCAGCTCCGACCATGCCGGGCGTCGCGCCGGAGGAAGTCGCGCGGCTTCGTCGCAAGCTCGATGATCTCGCGCTCCAAGTCGCGCGCCGCGAAGGCGAGCTCGTCGCGCAGGCGTGGCGAATCACGGAGCTCGAGAACGAGAAGGCGCGGCTCCTGGCGGCGCGGGCAGCGGCAGCGGCACCGGCCCCCGCCGCGGCGACGGCGGAGCGCGCGGACGCGGGTCGTCCGGATCTGGAGCGCGAGCTCGCGCGCACCCGCGACGAGCTCGACGCGCTGCGACAGGCGCTGACGCAGGAGCACGCGGCGCGCGTCGCCGCCGAGTCCGGCGAGGAGCTCTCTCGGGCGCGCGCGGAGCTGGCTCGCCAGGCGGTCCTCCTGGAGCAGATCAAGGGTCGGGGCACGCATCCCGAAGGCTGACGGACCTCAGCCGTCCGGCGGTTGACACGGAATATCCACGTCTTATCTTGCCGCGGCGAGCTGCAGGACGACGCCACGCGGACCAGGGTTGTATGTCGGAAAAGCGCGATTACTACGAAGTACTGAGCGTCGAGCGCGGAGCGAGCGCCGACGAGATGCGCAAGGCCTACAAGCGCGAGGCCCTGAAGCACCACCCCGATCGAAACCCCGGCGACGCGGCCGCGGAGGCCAAGTTCAGGTTGTGCAACGAGGCCTACCAGGTCCTCTCCGACGACGAGAAGCGCCGGATCTACGACCAGTTCGGCCACGCCGGCCTCGAGGGCGGCGGCGGATTCCAGGGCGCGGGCGACGTCTTCGCGCACATGCAGGACCTCTTCGCAGAGATGTTCTCGGGCGGTGGCTTCGGCGGCGGCGGCCAGAGACGCCAGGCCCGCGGCAGCGACCTCCGCATGCAGGCGCGGTTGACGCTGCGCGAGGCGGCGTTCGGCGTGAAGCGTGAGGTGACCGTGCACGCGCCCGTCCGCTGCGACGACTGCAGCGGCACCGGCGCAAAGGCCGGCACCAAGCCCGAGACCTGCGGGCACTGCCGCGGCAGCGGCCACGTCTCGAACGCGCGCGGCTTCGTGATGTTCACGACCCCATGCCCGAAGTGTGGCGGCCAGGGCGTCGTCGTCAAGCACCATTGCAAGACCTGCGAGGGCCGCGGCGCCGTCGAGAAGTCGCGCAAGGTGGTGGTCGCCTTCCCCGCGGGCATCGATGCCGGCCAGCGCTTGCGCGTACCCGGTCAAGGCATGCCGGGCCCCGGCGGGGCCCCCGCTGGCGATCTCTACGTCGAGATCGACGTCGAGGAGGATGCGCGGTTCGAGCGTGACGGCGCCGATCTCGTGACGCGCTTCCACGTCTCGTTCGCGGAAGCGGCGCTCGGTGCCGAGGTCCGCGTCCCTGCCATCGGCGACGCCGAGAGCGACGAGGCGCAGTCGACGTCCGCCACGGTTGGTCTCGCCATTCCGACCGGCACGCAGTCGGGCGCGGTCTTCACCATCAAGAACCAGGGCATTCCGCGCCTCGACGGCCGCGGGCGTGGCTCGCTGATCGGCGTGGTTCAGGTCGACGTACCCACCGCGCTCAGCGCTCGCGCCAAGAAGCTGATCGAGGAGCTCCATGCCGAGTTCGCGCCGGCCGCCGCCAGTGGAAGCGGGTCGGCGGAGGCTGGCGATGCCGCCAAGGCGCGCGTCGCTGCGTCGAAGTAGCGTACGATCTCGGTCGTGAGCTCGTCCGATAGCCGCCTCGACGCTCTCAAGGCGAAGCTGGCCGCAACACCAGCGCTCCGCGCGACGGGGCGCGTCCTTGCCGTCACGGGGTTGAGCCTTCGCTTCAGCATGCCGGGCGTGCGCGTCGGCGACGTCGTGCGCGTGCTCCGTCGCGGCGAGCCGCTCGCGTGCGAGGTGGTCGGGTTCGATCGCGGCGAGGCAGTAGGCATGCCGCTCGGCGCGCTCGTCGGTGTGGGCCCCGACGACGAGGTCGAGGCGACCGGCGGCGGCTTCCTGGTGCGTGCCTCGGATGCGCTCCTCGGACGCGTCGTGGACGGGCTCGGTCGACCGCTGGACGGTCGCGGCGCGATCGAGGGCGGCGAGCTCGTGCCCGTCGATCGCGATCCGGAGCCCGCGATGGCGCGACGTCCCGTGTCGCGGCCGCTCGCGACGGGCGTACGCGTGCTCGATGGGCTCCTCACGCTCGGCGAAGGACAGCGCGTCGGCCTCTTCGCCGGGTCGGGTGTCGGCAAGAGCACGCTGCTCGGCGCGATCGCGCGCGGTACTGCCGCCGACGTGGTGGTTGTCGCGCTCGTCGGCGAGCGAGGTCGCGAGGTCGGTGAGTTTATCGAGCATGCGCTGGGAGAAGCGGGGCTCGCGCGCAGCGTGGTGGTGGTGGCGACGAGCGACGTCGCCGCGCTGGAGCGCCTGCGCGCCGCGCAGGTCGCGACCGCCTACGCCGAGCATTTTCGCGATCAGGGCAAGAGCGTCATGCTGCTCGTCGACTCGGTCACGCGCTTCGCACGCGCCCAGCGCGAGGTCGGCCTTGCCGCCGGGGAGCCGCCGGCACGTCGCGGCTATCCGCCGAGCGTGTTCGCGATGCTGCCGCGCCTCCTCGAGCGGTCGGGCCAGGGCTCGCGTGGCTCGATCACTGCGATCTACACGGTCCTCGTCGAAGGCGGCGACATGGATGAGCCCATTGCCGACGAGGTGCGCGGCATCCTCGACGGGCACGTCGTCCTCGACCGGACCATCGCTGCGCGTGGTCGCTATCCGGCCGTCGATGCCACGGTATCCCTCTCCCGCGTCATGGATGCCGTCGTCGGCCCAGAGCACCGGGACGCCGCGCGCAAGCTTCGCGCGCTCGTTGCGCACTACGAGGCGAAGCGCGATCTCATCATGCTCGGCGCCTACGCGAAGGGTACCGATCGCCAGCTCGACGAGGCCATCGCGCGCATGCCGAAGATCGAGCAGTTCCTCGCGCAGTCGGCCAACGATCGCGTCGCGTTCGAGGATACCGTCGGCATGCTCGAGCAAATCGTGCGCTGATGGGCGAGCGTCAGCGAGGAGCTCGAGCTAGCGGAACATGAGCGGCGGGGTGAGGAACGTCGTCGCGGGCGGCGACGAGGGCGCCGGTAGACCGGCGTCGACCACGTGGAACGCCGCGCACGAGATGTTGTCGGGGCCGCCCATCTCGTTGGCCTTGGCGACGAGGCGCTCGCACGCGGTCGCCAGATCGCTCGACGTGCCCACCAGCCCAGCGATCTCGCGGTCGTCGACACACCCATAGAGGCCGTCGGAGCACACCAGCACGACGTCGCCCTGCGCGAGCGGCGTGCGCGTGACCGCGACCTCCAGGCGCGTGGAGCTGCCGAGCGCCTGCAAGATTACGTTCGGT
>JAYTOQ010000356.1:0-9204 GCA_043747665.1 Polyangiaceae bacterium
GTTCCGTCATGGGACCGGCCCCACCTTTTCGGCACTCGTGGCGTGACGGCGTCACGTCCGTGCACCGCCTCGTGAGCGATCGCTGGGAATCGGTGCCCATCGGTGCTGACCAGGCCAAGCATCTCCGGGTCGGCGCCGTCGGGCCGGACGGCACGCTATGGCTCGGCCTCCACACGGGCAACGTGATGCGCATCGGCGCCGCCGGGACGGTCGAGACCTTCGACATGCCCAGGGCCGATGACGCGCTGGCGCGGGCCTCGTACACGTCCGGGGAGACCTACGCACATCCGGTGATCGCCGGAAAGAGGGCGTCGGACGACGATTCGCTCGACGGGTTGCGTCGCTGGGTGCAGGTCGGCGTGAACGTCGGCGCGCCGCCGCGGCCCATCACGAAGATCCGCCAGATCGTTCCTCGCGGCGACAGCGAAGCGTGGGTGCTCGCGAGCGAGGGTTACGACGCCCATGTTCTCGTGCACATGAGCCGCCCGGCAATGGCCGCTGCCGCAGCGCCGCTGCTGGTTGGTAGCGAAACGGACCAGCGCAACGAGCTCTGCAACGTGAAGGAGCCGGTCACGTGGGTAGCGCATTGTCCTCAACTCTTCGTGACGCTCGCAAGGCAACGTGCCGACGGCTCGTTCCCGGCCGACACCGTGTGGTCACGAGAGAAAGCGATCGGCGAGATTTTGCGCAGGATCGCTGGCCGATCTGGCGCGCTGGCCCCTATTTCGATGATTGTCGAAGGACGCCTCGCGGGCCGCCGCGTCGCGGGCGTTCTAGTGTTACGGCCAGAGCCGAGCGCGAGCGAAGATCTCGTCGAGAAGGCTGCGTCGGCAGTCGCTACCGAGCTCTCCTCCATGACGGGCGCCATGCCCCACATCACGTGCACGGCGCCGGTGCTGGAGCGCGCTTCCCCCCTGTGACGTGACGCGACGTGACGTGACGTGACGCGAAGCGAAGCGAAGCGACGCGACGTGACGTGACGCGGACCGCGTCAGTACGAGCAGCGAACGCCGAGCGCGTAGTAGCCGTCCGGGGTGCCCGGCGCCTGCTGGCTCCAGTTCGTGACCTGCAGGTTCTTCTCGTGGTCCTCCCAGGACTGCGTCCACGTGAACGAGTTGTTCGCGTCACGGACCCAGGGCATGAGGAGGCCGGCGGCGTCCTCGACGCCGTACATGTTTACGCCCGCAGGCCGTCGTCCGGGCGGCGCGACGTAGAAGGCGTGATCGAGCGGGTACTGATTATTGACGCTTCGGAGGGCTGCCGGCGCGTTCAGCGTCTCGTAGCTCTCGCGATGGATGAGCCGCATGTCCGACGTGTTCGGGTTGTACGGCGACGTGTCCTTCCACTGCCACGGATACTGCGTCGGGCCGCCGGCGCGACCGCGGTTCTCGTAGATCCAGACCACCTCCGAAGCGCTCACGATATGCCCGCCGTCGAACGCGCAGACCGCCGCAGCCATGTTCCACGGAACGCAGTTGAGCGCCTTTTCGTCGAGGACATCCTGGCTGAAATCCGACACTTCGCCGGCGATGCCGTTGACGACGCCTTGTGACCACGTCCGTCCGCCCTGGTTCATGACGTTGCAGCCACGCTTGCCGTCGGGTCCGAGCAGGATGTTCACGTCATCCATGTTCTCGGGGAGCGTTCCACTCAGCGACGTGTCCCAGCCCGCGGGGTTGGTCGCCGCCCAGGCCTTCAGGTTGCCCTGCCAGCGCTCGGCGAACGCGCGCATGCGGCCCGCGGTCACGTAGTACTTGTCGATCGTGAACGGTCCGCCCTTACCGGCAGGACGGTCGGTGATGTCGACGCGTTTGCAGCAGCTCTCGTGCACCGCGTCCGCAGCGCCCGTCTCTCCGGCGCCGCACGTGTCGCCGCCGGAGTGACCGGTGCAGCCCTTGAACTCGACGCACTTCTTGTCGTACGAGCACGCGTCCGAGACGCAGTCCCCGTTCGTTGCGCACGCCTTCGCGATGGCGCACTTAGGGGCCTTCGTGCCGCCGCAATCGATGTCGGTCTCGTCACCGTTCTTCGCACCGTCATCAGGCGCCGGTGACGCGCACTTCAGCCCTTTGCAGATGGCGCTCGTACAATCGCCGCCGACCGCGCACGATTTGCCGTCGACGCACTTGGGAGCGCGCGAGCCGCCGCAATCGACATCGGTCTCGTCACCGTTCTTGATGCCGTCGGTGGGCAAGGAGTTGAGGCTCGCCGCAGATGCGCCGCAGCGTCCCGCGTTGCACACTCCCGATCGGCAATCAAAGCCGACCGTGCATTCCGCGCCCTCGGTCTTGCCGTCGGGGTTCGGCGTCGCATCAGCCGTCGGGGCGTCGCTCGCGCTCGAGCAGGCGGCGACGCCGGCGACGAGAAAGCCCGCGACCGCGACGATCGCCGAGAGGCAGACAGCACGGTCACGCGTCAGTCCAGAAAGGTGCAGGCCCATCGAGGGCTTCCGGACTGCACGAATCCTGCCGACCGGGGCCGCAAGGTGGATCGCATTCGACCAAGTGTCACGAGCGACCGCGCACGTGAAAGAATCGGCGCGGACTCGGGCGTTTCGTCGTCGAGCGTCACGTGACGAGACGCGATCGCGACGCTGCGCGCCTCCGCGGCGGTGGATCAGCCTCACCCCGACTGCGGTGCTTCAACCGCGTCCCAAGTGCCGCAGAGTGTAAGGAGAAGAGGTCAGTCGGGGACGTGCACGGCGACCGTCTCGCTCATGGGCCCGCGATTGCCTGCGAGGTCGTAAGGCTTCACCGCGTAGCGATAACGCGCGCCCGGCACCACGCGCGCATCTTCGTAGCGAGCCGAGAGCGCGCGGACGCTCGCGTGATGGATGAGGAGAGCGCCGGCCCCGGCGCCCGCACCCGTGCTTGCGGTCGCGACGCCGATCTCTTCCCCGCGAAACACCTGGTAGCCGTACATTCCATCGTCGTCGGTGGCCGCCTTCCAGCGAAGAAGGACGCGGCCCTGCTTGTGCTCGGCGCTCAACCCGGCGCCGGCGTCCGGCCAGGTCGGTGGTGTTGCATCGTCGCTCTCCGGAGCCTGCCCGAGCTTCTTCGGCCAAAGCGTGCAGTCTACACGCTTGAAGTTCTCGTCGAGCGTCTTGCAGACGTTCCCGTAGATGCAGCGAACCACCCGGTCTTCGTGTCCGTGCTGCCACTTCTTCGGCAGGTCGGGGTCCGCAAGGAGCGCCCGCGCCATTCCAACGAGGTCCCCCTGCCCGCGCGCAACGACCTTCTCGGCGAGGTCCTTGGTGCCAAGCTTGCCGACGGCGACCACCGGCGTGTCGAGGCCCGCCGCGCGCAATGCGCCGCGAACGGCCTCGGGGATCGCGAGGTTCGCGCCGTCGGGATACGCGGCGCCGGGCATGCAGCGATCGCCGGAGTATCCGGTATAGGGATAGAGCGGCTCGCCCGGAAGCACGCGCGCGTCCTCGAACTTGCCGCCCGCCGAGAGCGATATGTAATCGGCGCCCGCGCGGGCCAGCTCGATGGCGATCGGGCCTGCGTCCACGACCGTGTAGCCGTTGCGGATGCATTCCTCGCCGAGAAAACGGACGCCGATCGCGAAGTCGGCGCCGACGGCGGCGCGCACGCGGCGCATCACACGGAGCGGCAGACGCAGGCGGTTGGCGAGCGAGCCGCCGTATTCGTCTTTGCGCGGATTCAACCGCGAGAGGAACGACGAGAGCGTGTACGCGTGTGCCATGTGGAGCTCGACACCGTCGAACCCGCATGCACGTGCACGCGCCGCTGCGGCGGCGTACGCATCGACAATGGCATCGAGCTCTTCGAGCGAGAGCATGTCGACCGTCTGTCGCCAGCCGGAGCGCGCGATCTTGAGGAAATGAATGATCTGCGGAACGACCCTCGAAGGACCTGCGTCGTGAACGCGCCGACAGAGATCCGCGAGGCCGGGGACGAACTCATTCGACGAGATGCGGAGCAGCGGTCCGCTCTTCGCGGAGTGCACGGCCATGGCCTCGACCACGACCAGGCCAACGCCGCCGCGAGAAAATCGCGTGTATCTTGCACAAATATCGTCGTTGACGACGCCGTCCTCGCCTGAGAGCCGCGTTACCATCGCCGGCAGGACGAGCCGGTTGGGCAGGGTCATCGACCGGATGGCAAACGGCTCGAAGAGCGTCATGGAATCACGCGATCATGCGGGAGCAATGAGCGCGCTGCCGATGATGAGCTTCTGAATCTCGGTCGTTCCCTCGTAGATCCGGAGCGGGCGGATCTCGCGGTAGAGGCGGTCGACCACGCAACGATCGGTCACGCCGAGACCGCCGAAGAGCTGCACCGCGCGGTCGATGATCCGCTGCGCGGCCTCGGTCGCGTACATCTTCGCCATGGCGACGCTGGTAGCGTTGGCGCGGCGGCGCTTCACGTTGGCCTCGGCGTCCACCAGCTCCGGCTGATCCTTCTCCCAGGCGGCGCGGAGCACGAGGAGCCTTGCCGCATCGAGCTCGGTGGCCATGTCTGCGAGAGCGGCCTGGGTGAGCTGGAACTCGGCGATCGGCTTGCCGAACTGCGTGCGCGATGTGGTGTGCGCGACCGCCTCATCGAGCGCGCGACGCGCCATGCCAACGGCGGCGGCGCCGACGGACGTACGGAACACGTCGAGTGTGCCGAGCGCGAGTCGGAGGCCGTGACCGACCTCGCCGATGAGCGCGCTCTCCGGGACGGTGCAGCCCCTCATCGCGACGCGCCCGAGCGGATGGTCGACGCTCATCGCGATGGGCTCGGTGGTGAGACCAGGGGCCTTGGCATCGACGAGGAACGCGCTGATCCCTTTCTTGCCCTTCGGGGGATCGGCATTCGCGAAGACGATGAAGTGGTTCGCGATGCCGACGTTGGAAATGAAGACCTTCTCCCCGTCGAGGACCCACGTGTCACCTTCGCGCCGCGCGGTGCTCTGCATCGATGCCACGTCGCTGCCGGCCTCGGGCTCCGTCAGCGCGAAGGCGCAGACGCGCTCGCCGCGTACGATCTCGGCGAGGATCCCCGCGCGTCGAACGCCCTCGCCCGCCAGCAGCAGCGGATGCGAGCCGAGCCCCTGCACGGCAAAGATCGAGTCCGCGAGCGGCGAGACGTACGCGATGGCCTCGCGCGCGATCGAGAGCGCTCGCACGTCGACGGCGGTTCCGCCGTGCCCCCACGCGCCGCCGCCTTGGCTCCTGGGAACGAGGTACTGAAGGAGACCGAGCTCGGCGAGACGAGGAATGACGCGCGGCGGCTCGTGAAGCGCGACGTCGGAGTCGGTGAGGACGCGATCACACTCGGCGCCGAGCGTGCGATGCGGCTCATCGAAGAACATCGGCAACGCCGACCACGATGCGCGGGTGCGGGCGGCGACCATCTCAGACCTTCCCGGGCGCGGTCGCGATGGCGGGCGCGGCGGTCGCGATGAAGGGGCCGCTCGCGCCCTCGAATACGCACGGAGTTTTCTTCACCCACGCGTCGTACGCGGCGCGAAAGTCGGGATGCTGCATGCAGATGGCCTGAGCTTGCGCCTCGGCCTCGATGGCCTGGTCGAGCGTCATCGTGTGCTCGCTCTCGAGCATCTGCTTGGTCATCGCATGAGCGAATGCCGGTCCGGACGCGAGCCGCTCTGCGAGCGCACGCGCCTCGGGAACGCACGCCTCCGGCGCGACCACCTTCGAGACGAGGCCGATGCGCAGCGCCTCTTCGGCGTTGATGACGTCACCGAGGAAGAGCAGCTCGTTGGCCCGCGCGAGACCCACGATGCGCGGCAAGAGGTACGCCGCCCCCATGTCCGCGCCGCACAGACCGACGCGCGGGAAGATGAAGCCCAGCTTGGCGGCGGTGCTCGCGATCCGAAAATCGCACGCGAGCGCCATCACCGCGCCGGCGCCGACGGCGGTCCCGTTGACCGCAGCGACGACGGGGCGGCGCAACGCGCGAATGTTCCGGATGAGGGCGCCCGTGACGCGCGTGAAGGCCACGAGCCCCTTCATGTCGCGCGCGAACAGCTCGCCGATGATGGCGTTCACGTCCCCGCCCGAGCAGAAGGCGCGTCCTTCGCCGGTGATCAGGACGGAGCGGACGGCGTCCTCGTGTTCGAGCGCCGCAAACGTATCGCGGAGCTCCTGGTAGACCTCGAACGTGAGCGAGTTGAGCGTGTCGGGGCGCGTCAGCGTGATCGACGCGACGCCGGATGGCGAGAGGTCGTAGCGAAACGTCTTCGGCTTGATGCTCATGCGATCCTCGTTCGCGGGAGACCCCGCCAGTCGGTCCAGCGGGTCATCGGCTCGGTCACGTGCTCGCCGTCACACGGGCAGGATGGCGACGCCTTCGATTTCGACCAACGCGCCCGGCTCGAGCAGGCCGCCGACCTTCACGAGGCTCATCGCGGGGTAGTACTTGCCCAGGCGACCGCGCCAGCCCTCGCCGATCGCGACGGTGGCGTTGCGGTACCCCTCCAGGTCCGTCACGAACGCGAGCAGCTTGACGATGTGCTCCGTCGCGCCGCCGGCTTCCCGAACGATGTCGATGACATTGTCGAGCGCCTGGAGGAATTGGACCGCGAAGTCGGGGCTGACGATGCGCGCGTCCTTGTCCCAGCCAATCTGGCCGGCGATGTGGAGCATGCGCCCGTTGGGCATGTCGGTGAGGATGCCGTTCGCGTAGCCACGCGGCTTGGGAAAATGCGAAGGGTGGATGACCTTGTGACCCATGAGCCGCCTCCGGACGCGACGGTCTAGGCGCGAATCCTTCGGATGTAAAGCAACGCGGGGCGCCAGGTCGTCGCGCCTGAGCTCATTGCTCGGCGGCACGTCGGAGGCGGTCGGCAACGGCCCACCAGCCCGCCTCGTCCGGGACACGCTCGATCACGAGAATGTCGAGGCTCGCCGCGTCCGCGTCGTGAAGGGCTGCAAACATGACGTGGGCGTAACCTTCGGGGTCGTCGGGCAGCGTGGCGAGGGACGCGAGCGTGACGCCGCGAGCGACGGCCGATCTCCCCTCTGCGCTCCAGACGACGGCGCCGACCCGCGCCTCGCCGCGTGCGGCCGCTGCCAGGCCCGCCGCGAATCCAGCGCCGTCCGCCGCGAGCACGACCCGCGTCCGGGGCGCATAGTGCTTCGAGGCCAGCCCCGGCGACGCGCGGGCGGCGTCGCCCGTTAGCGTGATCGCGTCGTACACCACCTCGGGCACGACGGCGCGGATCGCCTCGAGGCTCGTGGCACCGGCACGCAGGACGCGGGGCGGATCGTTCACGATGTCCACCACGGTGGACTCGATCCCGTGCGCGCACGGCCCGGCATCGAGGACGAGATCGATGCGATCACCGAGTGACCGAACGACATGCGCTGCCGTCGTCGGGGACACGTGCATGTGAGCATTGGCGCTCGGCGCCGCGAGCGGCTCTCCCACCGCCCGGATCAACGCGAGCGCGACCGGATGCTGGGGTGCGCGGACCCCGACGGTCGCGAGCCCACCGGACACGACGTCCGGAACGCGAGACGCGCGCGCCACCACGAGCGTGAGCGGCCCCGGCCAGAACGCCCGAGCAAGGAGCGACGCTCGGCCTGGCCACGTGAGGGCCAGCGTCTGCGCCATGGGCTCGCCGTCCACGTGAAGGATCAGGGGATGGCCCGTCGGTCGGCCCTTCGCGACGAAGATGAGCCTCACGTCCCGTTCGTGGAGCCCACGTGCGCCGATCCCGTAGACGGTCTCGGTCGGGAACGCCACAAGACCGCCGCGCGAGAGCACCGCCGCAGCCTCGGCGATCACGGCCGGTTCGGGGCTCGTCGGCGATACTCGGAGCACGCGCGGCACGGGACACGAGGATAGTAGAAGAAAGAGACGAGCGCGCGGCTCGAAGGTAAGGTCCCGAACGATGCGAAGCGGACGTGACACCGAAGAACGGGCGCTCGTGTTCGTGGCACTCACGTCCCTCATCGCGATCGCGGCGGCGTGTGGCGGCGGCGGCAGCGTCAAGCCGGCGACCGGCGCGAACGCAGCCGGCAGCGTGAGCGCATCCGCAAGCGCGGGCGGAGGTTCCTTCGCGCAGACCCCACCTCCTAGCGGTCTTCCGCCGCTGGCCGCGATGCCGCCTCCCGGTGTCACCGGCTCGAAGAAGGGGAAGAAGAAGGCCGACGGCTCCCTCTTCGCGTGCGGCGGGGGCGCAAGACCGATCGCCAAGGACCCGAGCGATCTCGTGAAGCGGCTCGGCGAGTCGTGCGCGTCCGCCGCCAAGATGAAGCCAGTCGGCGCCATGATCCGGGCGCAACAGGCCGATCGTGATGCCCACCAGGAACACAAGGTCCGGGTCGAGGCGAACAAGTGCTACCGCGTGGTGTTCGCGGCGGACGAGAACGTCCACGATGCCGTCGTCGTCATGCGCGACTCGGCGGGCGACGTTGTCGCCGAGTCTGCCGGCGCCGCCCTGCCCGAGGACGGCGCAATCTGCTTCACGACCCCCGACGAGGTCACGCTCATGGTCGGCATCGGCTCCGGCAAGGGCGCGTACGCGGCGCAGGTCTGGAGCGACTGACGCCCTGCGCTACTCGTGACGTAGCGCCACGATCGGGTCGAGAGCGGCGGCGCGACGCGCCGGGAAGAAGCCGAACGCGATGCCCGTTGCGGCGCTCGTCGCCACGGCGATGCCGAGCGCGAGCGGATCGAGCTTCATCGGCCAGCCCAGGGTCCCACCAAGCACGGCGATCGCGCCTATTCCCGTGGCCGCGCCTGCGATGCCTCCGATGAGCGCCAGCACCACGGCCTCCACGAGGAACTGCAGCATGATGTCGTTCGCGCGCGCGCCGATCGCCATGCGGATCCCGATCTCGCGCGTGCGCTCGGTCACGCTCACCAGCATGATGTTCATGACGCCGATCCCGCCGACGATCAGGCTCACGGCCGCGATGCAGACGAGCAGCACCGTGAGGAGCGAGTAGATCGCGCCCTGCATCGCCTGGAACTCCTGCTGGGTGCGGATCCAGAAATCCGGCTCGCGATCGTCAGCGATCCGGTGACGCTGCCGCAGGATCCCGTCGATCTGGCGTACCGCACGATCGGTGGTCTCCGCGCTCGTCGCGGACACGAGCAGCACTCCCGCGAAGCCTGGCGACGTCCTCGTGAGACGTCCGCGCATCGTGCCGATGGGCATCAAGACCATGTTGTCCTGATCGCCGCCGAAGGGCGCCTCCCCCTTCGACTCGAGCACGCCGACCAC
>JAYTOQ010000357.1:0-2372 GCA_043747665.1 Polyangiaceae bacterium
GGAGGGCGAGCTCACCGTCCTCCACGACGGCGTCGAGGAGAAACACGACCTCGACGGCTTCCGGCTGCGCGTCCGCTCGCACGTGCGCGAGGAGCTCGATCGCGTCGCCACCGGTGCGCGCTCTGCCATCGATCTCTCGAAGGTCGCCGAGGCCGAGGCGTGTGCGCTCCGCAAGGAGTGGCCGAAGGTCATCGCGCTCCTCGGCACGTGGCCGGCGCCGCTCGCTATCTTCCTGCGCACGCCCGAGGGCCAGATGCTCGCGCCCGAAGCGCGCGGCCTCATCGCTAAGGGCCTCGGTCTCCTCGGCTCCGCGTGCGTGCACCTCGGGGAGATCGAGCAGGCGGAGGAGGTCTTCCGCATCGGCATCCAGTACGCGCAGGAGGGCATGGCCGCGGCCGACCTCTTCCGCCGGCTCGGCGAGGCCCTCCTCATCAACGATCGCCCGGGCGAGGCCATCGGTCCGCTGCGCCGCGCGCTCGCGTTCGGCGGTCTCCCGCAGGAGGTGCTCCCGCCGCTGGCGCGCGCGCTGTGCAAGCGCGGGCGTTACGTCGCAGCGTTCGCGTGCTTGAAGGATGCGCTCGCCGCAGGTGCTCCCGAGAAGGAGCTCGCCGAGGACATCCGCGAGGTCGAGAACAAGCTCGGTCCTGCGCTCACCGCCTGGAAAGCGATGATGATTACCGCGGAAAAAGCGAGCTGATCGCGCGGTCCGGATAGGGCCGGAGGATCGGTTTCGAGTATCATCGGCCACGGTGCGACGGCTCAGCGGCAACTCGATCGCCTCCGCCGCTGCTCTCGCCGCTCTCGCCACTCTCGCCGCGTCGACGGTCGCGGCTCCCGCGTTCGCGCAGCCCGCGCAGCCGAGCGCGGCCCCCGACAAGGAGGCGTGCGTCGCCTCGTTCGATCGCGGACAGCGCGCGCAGTCGGATCGCGCGCTTCGACGCGCGCTCACCGACCTCATCGTGTGCGCGCAGGAGAGCTGTCCCACCGTGCTGCGCGCCGACTGCGCCGGCGTCCTCGCCGAGGTGCGCTCCGCGCTCCCCACCGTGGTCTTCGCCGCCGACGACGGCAACGGCCACGAGCTCACCGACGTGAAGGTCTTCGCCGGCTCGGAGCTCATCGCATCGACGCTCGACGGCCGGGCCATTCCTGTCGACCCCGGTGCCGTCGAGCTGCGATTCGAGGTGCCCGGGCGTCCGCCGCTCGCGACCACGCGCATGATCCGCGAAGGTGAGAAGAGCCGCGCCATCCGCGTCTCGCTCGCGAGCGCGGCCGGCCCCGCGGCTGCCGCGCCCGCTGGTGCGAGCGACGCGCGCCCGGAGAGCCCGCCCGATCGCGGCGCGGCTCCGCCCGCGAGGCGCGGCACGCTCGGCTGGGTGCTCCCGAGCTCTCTTGCCGGCGTCGGTGTCGCCGGCCTCGGGATCGCGCTCGTGCTGCGTCTCCGCTTCGATGCCTACCTCGACGATCTCCGCGGAAGCTGCGCTCCCGACTGCAGTCAGCAGCAGCGAAGCGATCTCTCCGGCACGCTGGTCGCGTCCAACGTCGCGCTGGGCGCCGGCATCGGCGCGCTCGCGCTCGGCGTCGCGTCGTGGTTCTTGACCGCGCCGCCGTCGAGCGGTCCGGGATCCTCGACGCGCGCCACGTCGCGGGCCACGTCCCGCGCCGTCGTTCCAGGAGGCTTTGCTTGGTAGCGCCGGTCGCGACGCCGAGCACGCTCCGTCGCGTCGCCGCCGCCGTCGTGCTCTCCAGCGGTCTGGCGGCGGCCATCGTGATGGCGTGCGGACCGGGCGATCTCTCCGATCTCACGCGCGGGCGTGCAGACGGAGCGGTGCCCGACGGCGCCGACGCTGCCGACGCTGCAGTCTGCAACCATGCCTCGGCACCGGAGCGGCCCGTCACGCCCGACAGTCCGAGCGTGCCGAGCATCGTCTTCGCGTTCGACGGGGTGCGCTTCGACAACGGCACCGAGGACGGCGGGCTTCCGCGACCCGAAGGCCTCGACCTCGATCATGCGTGCACGTGCGCGGACCCCAGGCTCGAGCCCGAGTCCTGCGTCCCTCCCGACTCCGGCGCGGCGCGCCCGTGTGATGGCATCGACGGTCGCGACAACGCTGCGGGCCCGCTGCTCGCGGCGGCGTCCGCGAGCGGCAACGGTTTCGGTCCGGCGGCGTTCCAGAGCCAGGTGCGCTCCGGTGCGTTCAACGTGATCACGACGGTCTCGTCGTGGAACGGGCTGCCCGACGACCCCTCGGTCATCATCGGCGTCCAGCTGTCGGGAGGCCTCGAGGGCTCGCAGAGCGACGCGGGCCGCGGAAAGCCGAAGTTCGATGGCACCGACGTCTGGACGGTCACCCCCGGCTCCGTGCTCGGCGGCG
>JAYTOQ010000358.1:0-3476 GCA_043747665.1 Polyangiaceae bacterium
CGCTTCGGACGGCGCAATGGAAAGCACAATGTGCACTATGCAACAATCAGACCGGCGTCGCCTCGCCGAGTGACCGTGAGATGGAACCAATGGTCAGCCACGCCGGGGGGGACTGGCACCCTCAACATTGGCCCCAATAACGACAACACGCACAACAGCCAATACAAGTACGTCGTTGCCCACGAGTTTGGCCACGCCATTCAAGATCGCGCGAGCGGCACCGTCCATCACGACTACACTCGCGAGCCCACGCTCGACGAAAATGGTCCGTGCGGTTGCGGATTCGTTTCCGATTCGACGGATCGCGCGCACTGCCTCCAGTCGCGCCAGAATATCGGGGCCGCGGAGATCGAGAGCTTCGCGCACTACGTGGCTGCGAACACGTGGAACGGCTCGTCGGGAGCGTGCACGTTCGTCTACTACAAGAACTTTCGTGAAGACACGGGCAGCATCACGAAGCCGCCGTTCCCGAAGAGCTGCAGCGCGCAGACGAAGTGGCTCGAGAACCACTGCGTGGCTCCGAGCCGTGGCGTGGAGTGGGACTGGTTGAGCTTCTTCCGCGGCGGCGGCGCGGCCGGCGCGATCGTCCCGATCGCCGACGTTCACGGGATCTTCCGCCAGGCGTGCGGCGGGATGTGCACCACCAGCAACGAGCCGAGCCTTGTCGCTCTCCAGACTGCAGCTCTCGCCTACTATGGTGGAAACCAAAACGATCCCCGGTATCAGGCCTTCAGCAATGGCGGTACGAACTACGGTGTCAATCATTGATTTGGACGCGCGATGAGGCAGTCGACGGCCAGCCGGCGGTCTCCGTTGAGGGGGGGGACGCGGGCGCGCTTCGGGTTGGGCGTGGCGATTCTCGCCTTGGCACCCTTGCGAATTCTGGCGTCCTGCGACGCCGAGGGACCTCGCGAGAAACCTGGCGTTCGCGACGCTGAAGCTGCCGACAGGCACGTCTTTGGCGATGCTGCGAGTACCGACGCCGATGAGGAGCCCGGCCCGCTCGTATCCTGCACGAGCACATTCGCAGTGAGCGCCGACTGCGTGCACCCTGAGGTGACGAAAGACTGCGACGCGAGGTGGTGCCGGATACCGAAGGGTTGCTCGGTCATGGGCGCTCCGCCATGTGAATTCGGACGCGGCGCATACGATGAGGGCGAAGTCCAAGTGCGCTTGACGCATGACTTCGAGATCGCGGCGCACGAGACGACGCAGGCGGAGTGGCAGGCCGTGGGGTTCGTCAATAGGTCAGTGACGGACGCTTCTTATGCCGACTGCGCCTCGGCGGACTGCCCGGTCGGAAACCTCACATGGTTCGATGCCCTAGCGTACGCGAACCGACTCTCCGAGACGCACCAGCCGCCGCTGCCGGCTTGCTATCGGTTCGTGGGCTGCACCGGGCTTCCGGGCGATGGACTTGTCTGCGCGGGTGCCGAGCCGACAGCGCCGACGGTCTACGAGTGTAGGGGATATCGGTTGCCGACAGAGGCGGAGTGGGAATACGCGTCACGCGCGGGAACTCGGACGCCGATCTACTCTGGACCGATGGTTAGTCATCCCTATTTCCATTGCACGGATGACCCTAATCTTGCAGCGATCGCCTGGTATTGCCACAACGCTGGCAACACGACTCACCCGGTCGAGCGCTTGGCAGCGAATGGTTGGGGCTTGCACGACATGATGAGGAACGCGGACGAATGGGTTACCGATGTCTTCAACGGCCTCGGGTATGAGGCCGACGCCGGCGTTGACCCCGACTACGACCTTGCTGACGGCGGCCCGGACCGTGTCAAGCGCGGAGGTCCCTTTGTCATTCCGTCAGAAGGTTGTCGTGCAGCGCACAGAGCGACGGAGAGATGGTCGGTGAGGGGACCTGGGCTCGGCTTTCGCCTCGCGCGCACGCTTCCCTGAGCTCCCGCTCACCCCTCGGCTTGCAGCGCGTCGAGCAGGGTGCGTGCACTCTGCAACGACGGGTCGTCGTCGATGGCGCGCTTCAGGAGCATCATGGCGCGCTTCACGTCGCCCTGCTGCTTCGCGATCTCTCCGAGGTGCTGGTACGCGAGCGCCTTCGGGAGCGGGGCTGCCACCTTGAGCATGGTGATGGCGCGGAGCGCGCGCTGCGCGACGTCGAGGTTCTGGAGCTCCATCGCCAGGTACGCGAGCTCGGATGCGACGACGCCGTTCTGCGCGTCCATGTCGAGCGCGGTCGTCAGGTGCTGCAGCTCCACGTTGCGGTCGCCGAGAATCTCCGCGGCGCGCGCGAGCCGGTGATACAGCGCAGACAGCTCACGCGCCCGGCGACCCTTGAAGGTGCCGATGGTGCGCTGCAACAAATCCTGCGCCTCCTCGAATCGACCCGCGCCGACGTACGCATCGGAGAGCAGCGCTGCGCAGTCGAGGTCGGTGGGACGGAGCGCATGTGCCTCCTCCAGAGGGGCGATGGCATTCGCGACGCCGACCTCCTGCGTCTGCGCCGGATCCTGCGCGTGCTCGAGGAAGAGCTGACCCGCGCGCATGAGGCCCTCGAAGCGCGGAGCGACCTCGCCGGCCGCGCGCGCCTCCACGAGCACGAGCTCCGCGAGCTCCTTCACGGCGCCGAGCTGCTCGTAGAGCCACGCGAGCCTCTGTCGCAGTGCAACATCGTCCGGCGCCGCCATACGCGCGCGCTCGAGACCTCCGCGCGCATCGGCGAGGCGTCCCGCCTTCTCGCACGTCTCCGCGAGCTTCAGCGCAGCCGACACGATGCCGTGCTCGTCCTCGAGGCCGACGAGGCGACGGTAGGTGGCGCTCGCCGCGTCCCAGCGCTCCTCGAGCTCGTCGACATGCGCGATGGCGCGCAGCGTCGCCTTGTCCTTGCTGTCGGTCTTGAGCAGCTCGGTGAGCACGTTGCGCGCGTCCTCGACGTCGCCCATCGCGAGCCGCATCTGCGCGATGCGGAGGCGATACTGGCGCCACAGGACCGAGTCGCCCCGACCAGCCGCCTGCATCGCGAGCTTGCCGAGGTGCTCGGCGAGCGGACCGCGCAGGTCGAGGAGGCCGAGCTCGATGGCCTCCTCGAAGTCGGCATGCGCGGCCTCGCCTTCGCCGAGGCGTGCGCGAAGGACGGCGCGCCGGCCGAGGAGCTGGGTCCGCGCGTCTCCTCCCTCGAGCACCTGGATCGAGCTCGTGAGCTCGTCGACGGCGACCTTGAGCTCGCCCGACGCGGTGAGCATGTCGACCAGCTCGCCAAGGAGCTCGGCGTTGCCGGGATCGACGTCGCGCGCTTCCCGCAGGACTTTCGCGCCCTGCTCGGGGTCGGAGAGCTCCTCGCGATAGAGCTTCGCCGCCTCGCGAAGGCGCGTCGCCTTCGAGTGCGCGTCGTGGCGCCCGCGCGCGTCCGTGACGTAGAGGTCGGCGAGCTTGTCGTATTCGAGCTGCTCGCGATACACGGTCTCGAGCCGCTCGCGGAGATCGCGGCTCTGCGGCGAAGCCTTGAA
>JAYTOQ010000359.1:0-1547 GCA_043747665.1 Polyangiaceae bacterium
GGTCTCACGACGCTCGATCAGCGAGAAGCCTCGCGGATCGGCCTCGAGCGCGGCGATTACGTCACCATCGCGATGACCGACACCGGCGTGGGCATCGACGAGACCGTGCGCGCGCGTATCTTCGAGCCGTTCTTCACGACCAAGGAGAAAGGCAAGGGCACCGGTCTCGGCCTCGCCACCGTGTTCGGTATCGTCAAGCAGAGCGCCGGGCACATCGAGATGGAAAGCGTGGTCGGCTCCGGAACCACGTTCCGCGTGTTCCTTCCCTCGACGAGCGAGCTTCCCGAGGCGGTAGCCGCGACCGACGCCGCCGATCTTTCCGCGGCACGGCCTGGCGAGACGTTGCTGCTCGTCGAGGACGACGAGCGGCTGCGAACTCTGGCGCGCAACGTCCTCCGCCGCGCCGGCTATCGCGTGCTCGACGCCGCGAATGCCGGCGAGGCTCTGCTCATCTGCGAGCAGCACGAGGGCGCCATCGACGTGATGGTCACGGACGTCGTGATGCCACGCATGAGCGGACACCAGCTCGCCATCCGACTGAGGAGCACGCGGCCGAGCATGCGCGTCCTCTACGTCTCGGGCTACACCGACGACACGGTACTGCATCACGGGGTCGAGTCGGGACAGCTCGCTTTTCTCGGAAAGCCGTTCACGCCGACCGCCTTGATGAAGAAGGTCCGCGAGGTCCTCGACGACGCGGCTCAGAACACGTAGGGATTCGCGCCCGGCGTCACGAGCTTCGCGGCGGAGCCGTGGAGCGTGACCGTGCGACCGCCACCCTCGACGTGAACGCGCGCGTCGGCGGTGTTGGCCACGGCCTCGTGCGGGCCGAGCATGACGACCAGGCGCTCCGGCGTGTCGGGTGACACGTCGACGCCGACGAGGTGACCCTTGGCGTCGAGCAGGAGCCGGCCGGGCAGATCGCCGTGCAACGCGGGACGTGCGCCCGGCTGGGAGTAGACGACGACCGTGCCCAAGGCAGGATCGTGCGCGTAGCTGGTCGCGCGCGTCTCGGGGAGCATATCGGGATGGTAGGGACGGACCGCGCCGAACGCCACCCTACGATTTGGTGCTCCGGAGGTGGCCCTCGGCGGCAGCGAGGAAACGCCCGCGCGCGAGGGCATGGTCGATGATCGGCAAGGGATACGTGCGACTCAGCTCCACCCCTGCAGCGCGGAGCTCGAGCGGGGGACACAGCCACGGGGTGTGGACCCAGCGCGACGGCATCTTCGCGAGCTCGGGCACCCAGCGCCGGACGTAGGCGCCGTCGGCGTCGAAGCGCTCGCCTTGCGTGACCGGGTTGAAGACGCGAAACCAGGGCTGTGCGTCGACGCCACAGCCTGCCGACCACTGCCATCCGAGATTGTTGGCGGCCCAGTCGCCGTCGGTGAGGTGCTTCATGTAGTGCGCCTCGCCGAGCCGAAAATCGAGGAGCAGGTGCTTGCAGAGAAAGCTCGCCGCGATCATCCGCGCGCGGTTGTGCACGAAGCCCTCCGCGAGCAGCTGGCGCGCGGCGGCGTCGACGACGGGATAGCCGGTGGTGCCAT
>JAYTOQ010000360.1:0-6532 GCA_043747665.1 Polyangiaceae bacterium
AACGCCAGCGCGACCAGCGCGTTCGCGCGCACGGTGGCGCGTCCATCGGCGAGCATCGTGCATGCAGCCCCCGACACCGCGGCCTGGCTCGTGCGCCCGCCGAGCCACGCGTGACGGGCGAGCCCGCCCGCGGCGTTGGCGGCGACGTCGCCGTCACCCGACCTCGCGAGCGTGACGAGGAGCGGGAGCACGCTGGCATCGCCCATCACGCCGAGCGTAAAAGCCGCCTGCGCGCGTACGCTGCCGTCGGCGTCCGCCGCCAGCGTCTTCGCGAGCGCGAGCGCCGCGGGGGAGCCGCGGTGTGCACCGAGCACCGCAGCGACCATGCGCCGATCGTCGACGCCGCCCTTTGCGGCGACCTCGCCGAGCGAGCGGACGACGTTCGGTAGATGCGATCGACTCGCGGCCTCGAGCACGGCGTCGCGCTCCGGGCCCGCGGCTACCGCGAGATCCTTGAAGAGCCTCGAAGCCGCGCCCTCGTCCGGGTACCGCTCGAGGATCCCTCCGAGCGCCGCGAGCACCGCGTAGCGATCGACCTCGTCGCCGCCGTCGAGCTTCGTGTGGAGCATTCCCCGCGCCTTGATGCCGCCGCTCGCGGCAAGCGCGACCGCCGTGTGGAGACGTACCGCCGGATCGATGTCGGCGAGGAGCGGAACGAGCGCATCGTCCGCGCCGTCCGCGGCGCCGTTCGGTTTCGCGGTGGCGCTCGCCGGGACGCTCGCTGCCGGCGCGCTGCCCAGTGCACCGAGCGCGTCGATGGCCGCGAGGCGGAGCGCCGCGTCCTTCGACGTGACGAGACCGGCGAGCTCGGCGGCCGCGCGCGGTGCGCCGGTTCTACCGAGGAGCGTCGCGACGGCAGCGCGCTCGCCGGGCGACGTGCGCGCCGCGCGCAGCGTCGCCGCCAGCGGCTCGACGGCGCGGCCGTCGGGCCGCGAGGGATCGAGGAGCGCGGTCGCGGCGCGCAGCGCCTCTTCACGGACCGCCGGGCTGGGATCGGCGACGAACTCGAGGACGACCGGCACCTGCTCGGCGCTGCCCGCGCCGGCCAGCGCACGAAGCGCGGCGGCAGGAGGGAGCGTCCCCTTGCGCAGCGCGGCGACGATGGTGGGCGCGCTCTTCGTCGCGTGCAGCTCGCCGAGGACCCACGCTGCGCTCGTCGCGACCGGCGCCGGCACCGGTCGCTCGAGGAGCGCCGTCAGCTCGACCACCGCCGGCGCGCCCGCCGACACGAGCGCGTCGCGCACCGACGTTCGCTCGAGCGTGCCCGCGCCGTCCTCCTGCGTGCCGAGCGCCTTCATCAGCGCGCGCACGGCGTCGGGCGTTGCGATGCGTCCCAGCGCGACGAGCGCGGCCTGACGCACCGCAGGATTGCGCTCGAGCGCGAGCGGCGCGATCGCCGAAGCTGCCTCGGGAGCGCGCAGCCGACCGAGCGCGGCGAGCGCCTCGACTTTCACCTCCGCGACGTTGTCGCGCAGCGCGAGCAGCAGCGCCTGCGTCGCGCGCGTGTCTCTTAGATCGCCGAGCGCTCGCACGACCGCCTGCCGCACGTCGGGCACCGAGTCCTGCACCTTGCCGACGAGCGGCACCACCGCGCGCGGATCGCCGAGCCTCGCGAGCGCCCGCGCCACCTGCGAGCGCACCGCCGGTGTCGGATCGTCGAGCTTGCCGGAGAGCGGCGCGACGGCGTCGGGCGACGCTTGCGTGCCGAGGGCATCGGCGCAAGCCGCGCGGACAAGCGGATCCGAGTCACCGAGCGCTCGCGCGAGCGCGGGCACGGTGCGCGGCGCCGGCATCGCGTTCGCGATCTCGCAGGCGGCGATGCGCAGCTTGCTCTCGCGCTCACCGAGCCACTGCAGCGCGACGTCGGTGACCGACGTGACGTGAAGACGGATCGCCGATTGCGCGCCCGCGAGCCTCACGTCGAGATCGGGATCGTTCATCGCCTTCAGCACGAGCGGAGCCGCGCGCGATGCGCCGAGCGTGGAGAGCTCGCGCGCTGCGCTACGACGGCTCGCCGGGTCCGGAGACAGGAGGCCTCGCTCGATCCGCTCGGGAACGTCGGGCCAGTCGAGCGCTGTCGACGAGCCGGCCACGGTGACGACCGCAAGGACGAGCGCGGGTGCAAGGACGTTGCGCACGGGGAGACGGTAGCACGAGATCTCCCGGAAAAACCGGCACCGTCCCGGCTCGGTGGCGAGCTACGAGAGGCCCGACCGACGGCGCGCGAACCAGTGCAAGCCGAGCGCGATGGCCGCGGCGAGCGACCAGGCCCACGAAGGCGCGAGCGGAACCACGTGCCGCTCCGCGCTCACCACCGCGGGCTTCGGTAGGGGTAGCGTGAGATCGTCGGTCGCGTCGTGGAAGCTCCCGCCCGTCGCCGAGGCGAGCGCACGCATGCGCTCGCGATCCGGACGCGAGTCGGCCCACTCGTCGCCGCCCGACTCGCAGGCGAAGTCACGTCGGGTGGTGGGACCGGCGCCGAGCTTGAGGCGTGCCGTGTAGCCGCCAGCCGCCAGTGGCGGAAGCGAGATCTCGACGGCGCTCGACGAGCCCGCGCTGCGCTTCGGCACCTCGACGCGGATCGGCGGGACGTCCTGCTTGTCGAGACGGCGCACCTCGACGGTCATGTCCTTCTGCGCCGTCGCCGAGGGCAATCGCACGCGCAGCTTGGTCGGCGCATCCGCGACGCACGGCGACACGAGCTCGAGCTGCCCCGGCTCGAAGCGTGGGTCACGCATGAGCCACCCGAGCAAGCCGTCCCAGAGCGCGCCGTAGCCGCGCCCCGACGTGCGCGCGCCGAGCTGCGAGAACTCGAGCTGCCACGCGCCGTCGACACCGAGCGCGATCGATCGACCGTCGCCCTGATCGCCGATGGCGAGGATCGGCATTGGTGAGCCCGACTTGGTGGTCCTCGTGGGGTGCGCCCACAAGACGAGACCCCCGGGGCGCACGTCGCCGAGGACATTGCTGCCGGGCATCTGAGGGAGCTCTTCACCGACGATGTCGTGGAGCGGCGACAGGAGAGGAGCCGCGCGGCCGTCGTCCGTCCACGCGGGGATGACGTTCGCGACGTCGGCCGCGGTCGCGCCGGGCGAGCCGTCGAGCGTGACCGGGAGCACCTCGGCGAGCGGCGTGTTGGCGTAGCCACCGGCGACGAACGAGTTCTGTCCGCCCACCATGATGAGACCGCCGCCTGCCCTTACGTAGCGTGCGAGCTGCGGGAGATGTCGCTCGAGACCATACGGCTGCGCGTCGAAGTCCTGGAGCACGACGGCGTCGAACGAGGGCAGGTGCTCGGTGAAGAGCTCGTCGACCGGGAAGGGGATGAGCGAGAGGTCTTCCTGCCGGGCGTTCGGCGTATCGGACTGCGTGCGCAAGATGAAGAACGCGACGACGTCGACCGAGGCGTCGCTCTTCAGCCATTGCCGCAGGGCGCGCACGTCGCTGGTGGGTCGGCCTGCGACGTGCAGAACGCGCACGCGCTCGCGCGCCACGTTGAAGGTGAGAAGACGGCGATCGTTCTCGGGAATGGTGTCGCCCGAAGGCGGCGTGATCGAGATCTCGAGGATGCGCGCGCCCGCGCGATCGAGCGTCACCGCGAGATCGACGGTGCCCTTGCCGTCTTTGAGGTGAGCGAGCCCCGTCGCGAGCAGCGCGGGCGCGCCGTCCTCGCGGAGCTCACGCGCTGTGACGGTGAGCTCGTCGCACGAGAGCCCGCCTGCGCATCCCACGTCGACCTTGAGCGGCAGCGGCACGTGCGCGACGGCGGCGCCGGCGGCCGACACGCGGCGCACGCTCGCGTCGGCGGGCGCGTTCACGGTGGTCGCGACGGTGTGGATGGGGACCTTGAGGTCACGACCGAGCGCCTGGAGCTGCTCCTTGGCCGCGTCCTCACCGGGATCATCGAGGCGACCGTCGGACACGACGACGATGGCCTGCGGCCGCTCCTCGGCGGACGCGGCGAGCGCCCGGAGCGCGGTGGTGAGATCGCTCCGCTCTGCGGTCGAAGCCCTCGACGACGACGCCTCGCCCGGCTTCGCGGCGCCAGCTCCCGTTGCGATGGGAACGGCGGGGCCGTCGCCGAAGCCCAGCACGTGGAGCCGCGCCTCCTTGGCCTTCTTGGCGATCTCGGAGACCGCCGTGTCGCGAACGTCGGCGCGTGGGCTCTTGCCGTTCTGCGGCAGCGCCATCGAGCGCGACATGTCGGCGAGGACGATGACCTTGGCGCCGATGACGCTCTCGCGCGCGGCGATGCGCACGGGCCGCGCGATGGCGGCGAGCAGCGCAGCCAGGGCGAGGAGACCGGTCACCACGATGGCCGGCCCGCCGCGCTCGCGGCGGCGGAGCTCGACGGCGAGGAGCACGCCGACGCTGACCAGCGCGAGCGCGCACGCGAGCACCACCGCCCAGAGCGGGAGATCGCCGTTGACCGCGAGGCGCTCGTGCATGGTGGAGTGCGGTCGCCTCTACGGACCGCCCGGGAGCGCGCGCCGGCGCATCAGGAACGGCGCGTGGACCTGGTCGTCCTTGTAGTTCGAGCAGAGCGTGTACATGGCGATGTTCACCGCAAGCCGGATAGCGCGCTCACGCTGGACGTCGCCGCCAGGCACCACGGGGTTCTCCCACGCGCCCGTCGCGCCGCGGGCAAGCGCGCCGCCGATGTCGTGCGACGAGAAGAGCACCTGCACCTGCCCCCCGCGCACGATCGCCTCGAGGGTCTTCGGGCCGGCGACGCGGCCCTCCGCGCGGCGCAGCAAGTAGAACGTCTTGAACACGACGTGATCGGGACCGAGCGCGATGGGGCTCGTGTCGGGGAGGACGCGCGCGATCTGCTCGCGCGCGCTCCGGCCGAACGCGCTGGGTGCGCCCACGTCGGAGACGCCGGCGTCGTCGACGAGTAGGATGCCGCCGAGCGCGAAGAACTTCCGGAGGCCGGAGATCTCCTGCGGCGTGAAGGGCGCGAGGCCGTTTTCTCCGCTGAGGAACAGGAACGGCGCATCGACGACCGACGGATCGTCGGCGCGCACCTGCGTGGGCTTGAGGCGCCCCGGCGCGCTCGTTCGCTGCACGAGCTCCCACGACCAGCGCGCGGGCGCGCTCGTGCGCGCGGCTCCGTTGACGCCGCCCACTAGGAGCACGCGCGGATCGAACGCGCCCACATCGCCGAACGCCTGCGCGGGCCGCGGCAGCAGGACGATGAGCACCGCGATCGCCGTTGCGACGAGCGAGGACACGACGAGCACCGACCAAGACCGCTTCATGACAGCTCCGAGACTCTACTCCGGCGACGCGTCGGGACCTCGCAAATTACGGCCGGGCAGCGCCGCGCGCTTGCGGAGGACCATCCGGAGCAGGACCGCGGCACCGATGCCGTAGGTGAGAGTGGTCGCGGGGCTCGCTTCGATCCCGTAGGCACCGCCCGACCACATCCCCGGCGGCATCGACACGTCGACGAAGCGCGCCGACGTCGCGCCGCCGCTGACCACGAGGCCGAGCACCGCGCTCAGCGCGAAATTCCACGCGATGTGGAATCCGGCGCTCGCGGCGAGGGACGGCGCGTCGCCGTCGCGCGTCGGGAGGAGGTATAGCCCCTCGAGCACGAGCGCCGCGATCACGGTGTTGGCCACCGAGTAGGCCGACGCCCCGTGATTTCCGGCATGCGCGAGCCCGAAGAGGACGGCGGGGACGGCGACCGCGACCTCGCGACGGAACGCCAGCGCGAGCACGCCGACGAGGCCGGCGCGAAACGCCACCTCCTCGAACGTCGCGCCGAGTGAGGTGCCGAGGAGCTGCACCGCGAAGCTCGACGCGAGCGGCCAGTGCGCCCGCGGCGCGAGCGCGACGTGCACGCCACCCGCGAGCGCAGCGACGCCGAGGGTCGCGATGATCGCGAGCACGCCGAGCGCGGCGCCGGCGGCGAAGCGCGCGGCGTCCCGGCGCTCGAGCGTGAGGCCGATGCTCCTGGCGTCGAGCCGTGCGTATCGAACGATCGCCGCAAGGAGCATCACCTCGATCACGAACGACGTCGCGGTGCGCGCGAGCCCCGCTGCGGGGCCGTGGACCGCGTGAGAGGCGAGCGTGCTCGCGACGATGGCCGCCGTCACCGCGAGGAGCCCCGCGATCACGACGACGACGACCCGACGCCGCGAAATGTTGGCTCCCGTCATCGTGCGCGCGGTGGTCACGGGAACGGTCAGTCGAAGTCGTCGACGCGCCAGACGCCGCCGTCGCGCTTGAGCTTCACGGTGTGCCCGCCGGGGACGGTCACCACCGCGCCGTCGCCTGTGATCTGGACGTGCAGCGTCTCGGGGCGCTCGAGGCCCGACACCAGCGAGCGCAGATCCTGCTCGATGGCGGCGCGCGTCGCCGGCGTGAGCACGCGCATGAGGCCTGCGTAGCTCCGACGCGCGAGGACGCGGCGGAGCTGGTCGAGCGCCTGCTCCGGCGTCCGCGATCCGCCGGGGAGCGCGCCCGACGACGTGATCCAGAAGCGACCGTCGCGGAGCTCGAGCTGCGCCTCCTCGCCGTCCTC
>JAYTOQ010000361.1:0-9080 GCA_043747665.1 Polyangiaceae bacterium
CGTTTCCTTCGAGCTCTAGAATGACCTTCTTCCCATTCGCAGTACCCCTCGCGAATACGGCGGAGCCGGTCTCGTACCCGCCGTAGAACACAATGGTATCGACAGCTGAGGACACGCCGACGCTCTCGAGCACGGCGCGCGTGCTTCCGACGATGAGCTCGAACAGCGGTATTGTCATGCCGTGTTCGTCGAGCGCGGTGCGGAGCGCAGTAGCCACGCGTCTCGTCGCTGGGTGCTCGTAAGCGATCCTGGACACGACGACGTTTCCGCTGAGCAAAATCTCGAGCAACGTGATGAGCGCGACGCCGGGCGCCTGAGTCGGCGCGATGATTAGGACGACACCGTCGGGACGGCGGGCGATGATCTCGCCGCGGTCCTGAAAGTCGGCGTCGACGACGCGCCGGGTCAGCTCTCGGGCGATCGCAGTAAGCTTCGCGCGATCGGCTCCGAGGATGTGCCACCGATTGCGCTCGGCCAGCTTCTTGGAAGAGCCGTCAGCCATGTAGTCCGCCGCCATTCCCTCGGGATCGGCGCGGAGGATCTCTGCGCATCGCGCGATTACACTGAGCCGTCGCTCGATACCGAGGCCGCTCCATGTTCTGGCAGCGCGGCGAAGCCTGTCGGAGAGGCGGGCGATGGTGGGTTGGTCAAGCTGGTCAGAGCGCAGGCAATCGTTGAACCATGGATCCGCCGTGCTCATTGTGCTTCCTACTCAGGCCGGAGTTAGGGCTAGGTCGGCGAGCAGTTTTGCTCCTGCTGCGGCGCCGTCGAGGGCTCGATAAGTACGAGCAAGGGCTTTTGCGCACGCCCGCTGCGAGCTCTCGTGAGCCAGAACCGTGCGGAGGGCGGCTTCGACCGAGTCTGCCGTAAGGCCCTTGGGCGAGACCGTGATGCCGGCCCCTGCCCGCTCGACGTAGTGGGCCTGGATCGCCTGATCGATGGCCAGCGGGACGACAACCATCGGAACGCCCTCGTAGAGGGCCTCCGTTACGGAGTTGAAACCGCCGTGCGTCACGAAGGCGGCGGCGCGGCTCAACATCTCGAGCTGAGGAACGTAGCCGAGGACGGAAACGTTGGTTGATGGCGCGTCGAGCAGGTCCGCCTGCCCCAACGAGCCGGAGGACACAAAAAGACGAACATCCAAGCGCGAACCCGCCGCGACGATGGCTCTGAGGAGCTCGGGCTGCCACGAGAAGACGCTGCCGAAGGATACATACACCACTGGACGCGAGTCGGGCGGTCCCCAATCGAACTCGACCTCGTCACCCCGACGTTCGGCGAGTGAGGCCCCCACGAAGTGCGTCCGAGGAGGTACATAACTGTCCGTTCCGAGATATTCCGCAGCGGCAAAAACGATATTCAGCCACGGCGAGAAATGCCCAATGCTCTCGCTTTGGGTAGGGATCGAAAAGTGCCCGAATAGCTGGTCACGGAAGGCGATTGCCATATCGACGTCTTCCATGAGCGAGCGGACGACAGGAAGCGGAACGTTCGACGTTGGATCGCAGCGAAGGGTGGCCCAAGGCTTTCCGCTAAGGTGCGCAGCGATCACTCCCGAGAGTACATAGCTATCGACGGCAACGACGTCCGGAGCGCGCTCGTCGACAATCTTTGAAAGCTCCGCGACCGCGGCGATCGCCGAGGGCAGTCGCTCGAAGAGCCGGGCTCGACGGCCCTCCGCATCGCGAAACAGTTCGACGCGGGACTTCGGGCTGGAGTGCGGCCGCTCGTTGTTCGGGATTACAGTCACCCCCGCCAGCGCCGCGCGGCGTGCATCGGACAGCTTGGGCCCGCGGACGACGGCGTCCACCTCATGACCAGCAGCCACCAGGCGCTGGAGCAGCGCAGTGATGGGATTCAGGTGCCCAGCCTCTCCACTCGTGATGATGAGGATCCGAGACATTCGCGAGATTCTCCCAGGACACAAAAGACACTGTCCAGCAACGGTTACCCGCGGCTGGACAGTCTCTACCTCATGCGATTGTTCTCACTTAGGAAGCAATGGACAGGTGCTCGTTCCGACGCCCTTCTCGTTCTTGTCGAGGTAGAAGCCGGAGGGCTTGAAATTCACGATCTTGCCATCGGGGCCCTTCTGCGGGCACAGAAGGTCGATCTCGTACTTTACTGTCCCGTGAGCCGGATCGAGGTCCAAGCTACCGGTGATACCGTCGAGGTCGATTCCCTTCCCCGCCTTGAGGTTCTCCAGGGCGCCGGCAAGGTCCTCGGTACCCACTCGCACGCGTGGTCCGGATGTAAGCAGCGGGATGGTCTTTCCCAGGTTCTCGCCGGTCAGAGGCTTGTCGCCAAGCGCGGCAATAGCGTATGCCGCGACGTAGGCGGAGTCGTACCACTGTTGCACCAGAGGAGCCTGCTGCGTTTGCGAGTCCTTGAAAGTTGGCGAAAACGCGTTGAACTTGATGAGCCACTGGCCCGCGCGCGCAAGTCGGTCCGCGTCCTGTCGCGACTGAACGCTATAGAAGCGGTCCTGGGCGAAAGGCAGCATGTCGAGAATGCTGTAGAGAGGCTGGAACGCGCCGAACGTGTTGAACAAGTCGACGTGGTACGGGAAGAACACATCCTTCGGCCATCCGAAGACGAGCGGAAACAGCGTCTCGGTCACCGTCGACGGCTGATAGATGTCGATGATGATGTGCGGCTTGAAGGCGTACACGCCAGCGATCACCTTAGCGATCCCTTCCTCGGGGGAGGGATTGTTGACCTTGTCGAGCGAGTCGCCGAGGGTAAAGCGCGCGTAGTTTCCGTCCGCGGCGTTCTGGACAGCCGTTTTGCCGTTGAATGTGAGGATTGTCTCCTCGTTGTCGGCGATCGCGCTTCCGTACGTATTGCCGTCAGCGATGGTGGCGATGCGGATGGGCCCCGTGATGCCCTGGGCGCGAAGCTTGGGCTCGATGTCCGAGAGGATCAGCGCCGTGCCTGCGGGGTTGAACGACTTCTCGTTCGGCGAGAGGCTCCAGATGAGCGGCGTCGGAGAGGCCGGACTCGGAAGATCGTTGATGTACGATGTGAGAATCGTCGGCTGAACGATCAGGACCTTATTGGGCAAGGTGACCTGCGGCGCCATCACCGCGGTGTGGCCTGTATCGACCGGGCCGAGGATGAGCGGCACGCCCACGTCCTTGACCAGGTGGGTCGACGAACGAATCAGCCCTTGATAGCCACCCGCGAACTCGATGCATGTCGCGATGACGAGCGGCCGGGGCTTGGTCGAGCCGTTGACCCCAGGCAAGCCTTGAACCTGCTTCGTGAGCTCGGCTTGGAACAGGCGAACCGTCTGCTCCATCACGTCGCCAATCTCGATGGTCTGCGCCGGCGATTCCATGCCGATGACGATGGCGTCGTCGTCGAGAAGCTGGCCGGGCTGTGCGATCACGTACGGACATTCCGGCGTAATCAGGTTGACGCACTTACGCGTGCTCTTCTTGCAGATCGCGGGCTGACCCCCGATCTTGTCGATGCATTCTTTGTTGGTCTTGCAGAGGTCGGCGTCCTGCGGGACCTTGATGCACGTCTTGGTGTTGGCGTCGCACGTGGTGCCGGCGAACTCGGGGCCGAGCCCGAGGCACTCGGCCTCACTCGTACATTGGACGGCCGTCGTGTTGGTGGCAACGGCGCAGGCTGGGTTGCTCGCGGAGAGGAACATTGCCGCTCCGACAATTAGCGCCCCACCAAGGCTCGTCGTGCTGACTGTCAACGCTCGCATATTCTTCCTCACTGCTGCACCTTCCGAACACTCGGCTCTAGCGAGATGAGTAGCTTCACCTTTGCCTCCGCCGCAGCGATCTTATCATTCGCTTCGGCCACGCACGTTCGCGCCAAGTCTCCCTGAACGCCGAGCGCGATGAAGTCGCCGTAGGCGCGGCTGCTGATGAAGCCGACAGCCTCGCGGAGAGAGGCCAGCCGCGTGACGACTTTGCCAAGACGCGGGGCTCCCTTCTTTAGAATCGCTCCAAAGGCAGGGTCGGTTACGGCGTAGACTTCGATACTCTTCGGCTCTGCGCAGACCGTCTTGAGGAGCGCCGTAGCGTGACAAGCATTCGAGCACTCCGTGTTCTGGCCGCACCGGAGCTCGCCCGTGCAGGTCGTGTTCGAGAGAGTCCCCGTGCAGCCGCCGACACAAACGCCGTCGCAGGCTTTCTTGACCGCGGTGCACTCGCCCGTGCAGGTCGACAGCGCGCCACTACCGAGCGCGCTGACGCAAGTACCCGCACATTGTCCGGAGAACGCGTAGCAATTGCCGCCCGTAAACGCCGCGAGGCCGGGCGGCCCACCAGCGTCAGCGAAATCGAGGCAAGGTGCGCCGTAACAGGCGCCATTCGACCCGCTGCTGCACATGCCGACGCAAAAACCCTTGCAATTGCCTGGCGGGTTCGATGGCGGCGCACCCGACGGAGGAGGCCCCGCTTCGGCATCACCTGCGTCGGACACGCCCGCATCAAGCTCGTTGATAGGATTGCCGTTGCAGAGGCCCGTACAGGTTCCGGCGCAGTTGCCGGTAAACTGCTTAACACAGGCGCCACCGCACTCGCCGACGAAGGGAACGCCGGTACAGATGCCCGCGCACTCACCGTTGCAGAACTGTGGCGCGCCCTTGATCGGCAGCTCGCCGACGCACTGACCGCGGCAGGGGATGTCCGTTCCGGTGGTGATGCACTGTCCGGTGCAGTCTCCTGCACACGTACCCGCTTGCTGCGGCTGGTCACACTTGGTCGAGTCGCAAGGCCCCGCGCACCCCGAGAGGCACTCCTCGAGTGCCTTTGGCGCGGCGGTGCAGTTGGGCGCGTAGAGGATGTCCACGAAGTGCGGACCGCCGGGAGGCGGGCGACCGCCGGGCTTGCTCACCTCGTCAGCTTTCGCGGCAATCGGTTTGCAGGCCGATGCTACGTCCGCACCTGGCGGAAGCCCCATGTCCGCCGTAATCGCGTTGCAGGCGTCACGCAGTTCGGCTTCGGCCGCCGTCGTCGACTGACTGAGCAGCTCGGCGGCTTGAGCAAAGGCGAGCAGCGACGACTGCGGCGACGTCGGGCTAGTTGACAGTTTGGTCAGGTCGCAGCTGGCGACGACGCTCACCGCCTCGCCCTCACGAGGATCTGACAAGCAGCTGACGAGCACGGCAACCGACGCAGCAAGCGACACGCCTGCAACACCAACAAGTCCCTTGGATCGAAGCATTCATCCTCCGCGCCGTCGGTAACCCGGGCCAGTTGGTCTAGACGGCACATCCAGACCCCGATTTCGCAGTGACGGCAACGTCAATCTCTTGCTGGCGACCTGCAGTGGGTACCGTCCAGTAGACGGCATCGCGAGATGCGCTGTCAAGCCGCTTGCTCGTTTGCTTCGGTGTTCGCCCGTGTTCGCCCGCGTTCGCCCGCTCGCGGTTCCGTTCCGCGCCCTTCGCGCGGAGGACTTTAGCAACCGCGGAGGCGTCGGGAACTCCGCGCGGTCCCCCTGTGCTCAAGCTGGTTGTTGGCGTTCGTGGCTGAACGTCACCGTCGAAGCCTCGGCCGCCCGACGCCTTCCGGCGGCGGCAGCCAGAGAATCGCCGCGTCGGTCGCCGAGCCCGGTCTCGCCCGCCTGCCAGCGAAGGAGAGCGAGGGTGCCTTGCTCGACGAGCCGACCGCCTGCGCGAGCTGCGCGGAGCGCATGGCGCGCGCACGACCCAACGCACCCGTTCGCGCGCACGACCCGCAAGCAAACGGCGGTCGCGGCGATGTGCGAGGCGCCAAAGATCCATCCGGCTGCGCCGCGCTTTCCGACGCCCCCTGCTTCCCCGTGCCGGCCCCGAACGCTCCGCTGGCGACGATCAACGGGGACGCTCGGGCTTGTCTTTCCTCCCACGGCTCACTCAGCCATCACCTCTGACAGCGGACGAAATCCCCGTCAGAGGTGCATCAGAGCTGCTGCAGGAATTGGGTCAGGTCCTGCTTCTCGCCCTCGGTGAGGCCCATTGCGAACTTTTCCTCGTAGAAGTCGACGACGGCGCGGAGCGTCGCGAACGCGCCGTTGTGGATGTACGGCGCGCGCGCAGCGAGGCCGCGGAGCGGAGCCGACCTGAACGCTCCCATGTCGTCGACCTTCCCGGTCACCATCGCTGCGCCCGGGTCGGTGTTCTGGAACTTTTCGCCCGTCGCCTTCACGCGGAAGGTGTAGAGCGGGAGGTCTGCCGTTCGACGGTTCGCGTCGGAGTGAGTATGCACGTCCGTGAGGACGGTGTGGACGCCGGCTCGGTTGGCGAGTCGGTTCTGATCGCTGCCGCCAGTGTTTCCCGAGAGGTGGCAAGTCGAACAATTGGCCTGGAGCGGCCCAAGCCCGGGGATGGTGTCGATCTGAAAGAACTTGTGATTGAACAAGTGCTCGCCGCGCTCGACAGAAGCGCGCTTCTCGGCGCGCGAATCCGAGTTCGCGGTGCTCGACCAAGCGGAATAGAGCGTGAACACGTCTTGATTGACGGGAGGCGCGCTGAACGTCGAGAGGTTATCCGGAGGCGTGCCAGGGGGCAGGAATTGGACGGGGTTCCCGTTGAACGTGAACGTTTCTTTCGACAGATCGACCGGACTTCCCTTACCACCTGCGGCCGACGTGGAGCCGGTATCGTTATCTTTAACTTGGCTGGTGAAGAGCGAGGTCTCGAACGCGACAATCTCATCGAGAGTGGCCGATGAGGGCGCTGCGCCTTCGGCATGACCGAGCGTCGCGTTGAGCGCCTGGGTCCTGAGGTCAGGCTCACGACCATCGAACATGATCAGGTTTAGGAACTTCAAATTGGTGGCGGGGAGCGGACGACGGAACAAGGAGATGCCGTTGGCGGTGCTATTGCCATACGGATCGTCGACACTCACGAGCTCGAATTCAGCATTCGCCGGGATTGGGCGCTCGATGCGAATCAGTCCTTTGTTGAGCAGGAGGCTATACGTCTGCTTTTTCTGCGCGAGCGTCGACACGTCCGCGGTGGGCGAATTTGAGCCGTCCACGGTGCGGAAGATGGGATCTGTCCCACAAGAGTCCTCGAAGCGCTGCTTGAGATTCGACGGCGTAACGCTCCAACCATCACCCGGAGTGTGGCAACTCACACACGCCCGGCCGTTCGTTCCGAGTGACTTGAAGAAAGGGTTCTGCAAGTCGAGGTGGTCACGGTCGTCGTTCGCGTACGTCGCGTGGATCCCGGTCGGGTTCGCGTACTGACGAAGATTTGAAACGACGGGAGCAAGGCCGCACTCGACTGGATTCTTGCACTTTATTTTGCAGGAAGACCGGAGCGCGTCAGCCGTCGTCGTGGAGGGGGTGCCATCCGCGCCCTCGGAGGACGGGGCAACCGCACATGCAGCAGAGGCGAGAATCAGAGACGGAGCGAGGAGATAAAATCGGCTGGAACGATTTGGCATTCAGCGCTGTTCCGCAAGTAGCGTGCCTCCCGCTTCGGATCGTTCTTCTGATGACAATTAGCAGGTTGCGGGAGAGGCGAGATGTAGTCGGAGCGCCGCGCTCCACAAGGTGTGGCCCCGCCGTCCACGATAAGTGTCCCACGGTTTCACAGGGAGCAGCGGGGTTGTGACTATCACTACTGCGAGAGGTTGATCGCGTCACGCGCGTTCGCGTGAGGGCCGCCGCGTAGGTCCATGTCGTTTGTTTCTCACTGTGTCGCCGTCTTCTTCGTGTGCCGCTCCTCTTCAGCATTTCCATGGTGATCGATTGCGTGCATGGTGCATACCCATGGCGTTCTCGGACGACGACGCGATGGAATGCAGGCTCGGTGAGTTTCTCAACGGCCGGATCGGCCGTCACCTCGGTCGACGCGAGCAAAAGGAGTCGTTCGCGCTGTACGCCTACGGCATTCTGGCCGACGGCGAGCGCAAGAGCGTCGAGCCGATCGCGGCGCGCGCGACGGGAAGCGGCGAGGACGACGAGAAGGACGGGGCGGCGTGCGAGCGCATGCAGGCCCGCCTCCTCAACTTCCTCCGCGACAGTCCGTGGGACGACCGGAGCGTGCGGCGGGAGGCTGCTCGCTACGTCATCGAGGCGCTCGAGAAGCAGGAGCCCGTCACGACGTGGATCATCGACGACACGGGCTTCCCGAAGCAGGGCAAGCACTCCGTGGGCGTGCAGCGCCAGTACACCGGCACGCTCGGCAAGATCGGCAACTGCCAGATCGGCGTCAGCCTGACGGTCGCGACGAAGCATGAGCACGTCCCGATCGACTTCGCGCTCTACATGCCCACGTCGTGGACCGA
Source organism: Polyangiaceae bacterium (assembly GCA_043747665.1). Lineage (GTDB taxonomy): Bacteria > Myxococcota_A > Polyangia > Polyangiales > Polyangiaceae > Labilithrix. The sequence goes on from JAYTOQ010000361.1 coordinate 8,247, forward strand.
CGACGCCGTCCGCCGCAAGAAGGCGCGCGTCCCCGCGGAGCTCGCCTTCAAGACCAAGCCGGACCTCGCGCTCGACCTCATCACGCGCGCTGTCGAAGACAAGATCCCTGGCGACGTGGTGCTCGTCGACGCCGCGTATGGCGCCTCCAGCGAGTTCCGAAACACGGTGCGGATGTTCGGCTTGGACCTTGGCGTGGCGGTCACGGCGAGCATGAAGGTCTGGCAGCTCGACACGCGCGAACGCCGCCGCGGTGCTCCGCTGGGCGCGCAAGACCTGGGCGTCAAGCTCGGTCGCCGCGCCTTTCGGCGGCTCACCTGGCGCGTCGGCCCCGGTGGCAAGCTCTCCTCCCGCTTCGCGTTCCGACGCGTCAAGGTCGCCCACGACGACGGTACCGACGCCGGTGACCGCGAGCCGATGTGGCTCATGATCGAGTGGCCCGATGGCGAGAGTAAGCCGACGAAGTTCGTCCTCACGACGATGCCCCGCCGCATGAGCAAGAAGCAGATCGTTCGCATCGTCAAGGAACGATGGCGCACCGAGCGCGCGTATGAGGAGCTCAAGGGCGAGCTCGGGCTCGACCACTTCGAAGGCCGCTCGTTCCCGGGCTGGCACCATCACATCTCCGTCGTCCTGAGCTGCTACGCGTTCATCGTTGCTGAACGGGTGCGGCGTTTTCCCCCCTCGACGGGACGGAATGCTGAAGCCGATTCGTTCGCGGTCGCGGCCTGAGCGTCACTTCGTCGACTCCTTCATCACGATTCGCCTCGCTCTCGCACGCGCGATCGCACGGTGGCTACCCCGATGCCCGCTCTGCCACCGCGAGAACGCCGACC